>DATNKF010000354.1:0-13284 GCA_035603555.1 Allostellaceae bacterium | reverse complement strand
CATCACCTTGATCGCGGGCTTTGCCAGCACCGTCGGCTGGCCTATCTCGGCACTGCTCGACCAGGCCCTCGGGTGGCGCGGCGCCTGCCTTGGCTGGGCCGCCCTCAATCTTTTCGTCTGCCTGCCGATGAACCGGCTCTTGATACCGCGACCCGCCGCTCCGGTGCAGAGCGCCGCGGCCGAAGGGGCGGTCCCTGCTCCGGCGAACGGCATGGTGGTGCTGGCCTTCGTGTTCGGCGCGGTCGGGTTTGTCACTGGTGCCATGGCGGCGCATCTGCCGCGTCTCTTCGAGCTCGCCGGCGCTTCGTCGGCCGCAGCGATCGCCGCTGCGGCGTTGATGGGACCGGCGCAAGTGGCGGCACGGATGTTCGAGTTCAGCGTGCTGAAACGACTGCATCCCCTGGTCTCGACCCGCCTCGCGCTGTTGATGCACCCGCTGGGTGCTGCGTTCCTGGGGGCGCTCGGCGGGCCGGCGGCCTCTGTTTTTGCGTTGCTGCATGGCGCCGGGAACGGCCTCCTGACGATCTCGCGCGGGACCTTGCCCCTGGCGCTCTTCGGCCCGGCGGGGTACGGGCTGCGCACCGGCATCATCGTGGCGCCGGCACGGGTGACGGCGGCGCGGCCCCCGTCTTGTTCGGTCTGCTGCTTGACGCGTTGGGGACGGGGGCGCTCATCGTCTCGGCCGGAATTGGCTTCGCGGCGCTCGCGGCACTGGCATTGCTGCGCCTGCAGCCGGCAGTAGCGCGGGTTTAACCGATCGTCTCGGCCATCGCCCGCAGCGCGATCCTGGCCGCTTCGAGCTTCTCTCTGACAAGAGCGGCCATCGCCACCGCCTCCGGGTTGTCGCCATGGACGCAGACCGTGTCGATCGCCACCGGGATGCGCTTGCCGGAGGTGCTGATGATGGCACCTTCGCGCACCATCGCCTGCACCCGTGCCGCGGCCTCCTCGGGATCGTGCAATACCGCCCCGGGGAGCTTGCGCGAGACCAGATTGCCGGTGTCGTCATAGGCGCGGTCGGCGTAGATCTCGCGCGCCATTCTGAGGCCCAGCTCGCCTGCCGCTCGCTCCAGCTCGGTGCCGGCCATCACGACATAGATCAGCTCGCGGTCGACCGCGGCGATCGCGCGTCCGATCGCGAGTGCCGTCGGGCGCTCGACCGCGGCGAGGTTGGCGAGGGTGCCGTGCGCCTTGAGGTGGCCGACATGGTGGCCGACGGCGCGCGCCACCCCCTGCAAGGCGCCGATCTGGTAGACGACGATCTTTTCGATGTCCTCGGGCTTCTCGCCCTGGATCATTCGCCGGCCGAACCCCCACACATCGAAAAAGCTCGGATGCGCGCCGATCCCGACTCCATTCTCCTTGGCGCGGCTGACGGTCTCGAACATGACCAGCGGGTCGCCGCCATGAAAGCCGCAGGCGATGTTTGCCGAGGTGACGATGTCAAGCATCTCGGCGTCGCTGCCCATCGTCCAGGCGCCAAAGCTCTCGCCCATGTCGCAATTCAGGTCGATCACGTCCATCGGGGTTACTCCCGGTTTTCAGTACTCCTTATATGGGAGGAATTTGCCGCTGAGGGTCAGCTTGACGCGATCGCCTTTGGGATCGGGCTGGCGTTCGATCGCCATGTCGAAATCGATGGCACTCATGATGCCGTCGCCAAATTCCTCCTGGATCAGCTCCTTCCAGGTCGTGCCATAGACCTGGACAAGCTCGTAGAAGCGGTAGATCAGCGGATCGGTCGGCACTGTCGGCGACGAGCCGCGATAGGGGATCTCCTGCAGCAAGCGCTGTTCGTCCTCGTCGAGCCCGAAGAGCTTGGCCGCGCGGTCGGCCTGCTCGGGCCGCAATTTCATCTGGCCCATCAGTGCCGCCGTCAGGTAGACCGTCGAGCCGCCGCCGATCTCGGCGACGATGGTCTTCCAGCTGAGGCCCTTGTCGCGCTTGGCGGCGAGGATCTTGCGGGTCAATTTATCACGGGTCATCTGCGTGCTCCCTTGCCGGTTGGATCCTCCCTGGCAGCAATGCCTGTGCCAATCTCATGCGATGTCTTTGCAATTAAAAGTTGTACCGAAAATTGGCGTTTTGGAAAATACAACGAATCAGCAGCGTAATTCCTCGTTTAGGTTGAGTAGCCCATCCCTGGCCGGGTGGCTTGATGCCGGTCTCTTTGCGCAGTGTGCAGTACGAATCAGGCGATTATCTGACGACGCCTATCGCCTGTGGCTATATCGGCGAAAGCGTAGGACACTGCGGGCGCCGGTAACATTAACGCGTGTCGGCGATGGAAGTTGGGGAATGGCTGCGGAGCCTCGGGCTCGAGCAATACGAGCCGGCCTTCCGCGCGAACGAGATCGACGCGAGGGTATTGCCGAGCCTGACGGCCGAGGACCTGAAGGATCTCGGCGTCACTCTTGTCGGGCACCGCCGACGGCTGCTCGACGCGATTGCCGCACTCGGCGCCGAGGTGTCCGTCGCGGCGGCATTCCGCGATGTACGGGTGCGAGCTGACGCCGAACGCCGGCAGCTGACGGTGATGTTTTGCGACCTGGTTGGCTCGACAGCACTCTCGGCACGGCTCGATCCCGAGGATCTGCGCGAGATCATCGCCGCGTATCACCGCGTTGTCGGCAAAATAGTCACCGAATCCGACGGCTTCGTCTCCAGGTACATGGGCGACGGCGTGTTGGTTTATTTCGGCTACCCACAGGCGCATGAGGACGACGCCGAGCGGGCGGTGCGAGCGGGACTGGGCGCGATCGACGCTGTCAGTCGCCTCGATGTCAAATCCGCCAAACTCCAAGCCCGCGTCGGGATCGCCACCGGGTTGGTCATCGTTGGCGATCTGATCGGCGAGGGATCGGCACAGGAGCAATCGGTTGTTGGCGAAACGCCGAACCTCGCCGCCCGCCTGCAAGCCTTGGCCGAGCCGGATGCTGTCGTGATCGCCGCGGTCACACGCCGGCTGGTCGGCGACCTCTTCGAATACCGCGACCTCGGCGCTGTCGAGGTTAAGGGCATCGCAGCACCTGTGCCGGCGTGGCAGGTGCTGCGTCCGAGTGCCGTCGCCAGCCGGTTCGAGGCCTTGCACGGATCGGCGCTAGCGCCCCTGATTGGCCGCGACGAGGAGATCGACCTGCTGCTGCGCCGTTGGGCGCGCGCCAAGGCGGGCGACGGCCAGGTCGTGCTGATCTCCGGCGAACCCGGAATCGGCAAGTCGCGCATCACCGCGGAGCTAGCGGAGCGCCTACACGCCGAGCCGCATATCCGCTTGCGCTATTTCTGTTCGCCCTATCACCAGGACAGCGCGCTGTTCCCCTTTGTCGATCAGCTCGGCCGAGCGTCGGGGTTCGCACGCGACGACCCGCCTGGGGCCAAGCTGGAAAAACTAGAGGCCGTGCTCGCCCGCGCCGCGCCACCTGAGGAAGATGCAGCATTTTTGGCCGATTTGCTGTCATTGCCGGCACCGGAGCGTCACCCTCTGCCGAACCTCAGTGCGCAGCGCAAGAAGGAAAGAACGTTGGAGGCGCTGATCCGCCAGCTAGAAGGTCTGGCGCGTCAGCAGCCCGTGGTGATGATTTTTGAGGACGCGCATTGGATCGATCCGACCTCGCGCGAGCTGCTCGACCTCACCGTCGAACGCGTGCGCAGCCTGTCGGTGCTGTTGATAGTGACGTTCCGCCTCGAGTTTCAGCCGCCCTGGACCGGGCAGCCGCAGGTGACGATGCTGGCGCTCAATCGCTTGGACCGGCGCGATCAGATCGCGTTAGTAGCGCAGGTCGCCGGCGCCAAGGCATTGCCTGATGAGGTCGTCGCCCAGATCGTCGATCGCGCCGATGGCGTGCCGCTGTTTGTTGAGGAATTGACCAGGAGCCTCTTGGAGAACGGTCTGTTGCGCGAGGAAAGGGACCGCTACGTGCTCGATGGGGCGCTGCCGCCATTCGCGATCCCGACTACCTTGCACGATTCGCTGCTGGCGCGGCTCGACCGATTGGCGTCGGTGCGGCTGGTCGCGCAGATCGGGGCCGCGATCGGACGCGAGTTTTCCTTTCCATTGATGCATGCCGTCTCCCGTCTTCCCGAGGACGAGCTGAAAGCCGCTCTCGGCCGGCTCGTCGCCTCCGAGCTGGTGTTCCAGCGCGGCACGCCGCCGGACGCGGTCTATAGCTTCAAGCACGCGCTGGTGCAGGACGCGGCGCACGACAGCCTGCTGCGCAGCACTCGACAGCTATTGCACGCGCAGATCGCCGAAGCGCTCAAGACCCAATCCCCCGAGACGTTGGAGAACCAGCCCGAACTCTTCGCCCAGCATTATGCTGAGGCCGGTCTCGTTGAAAAATCTGTCGCCTTCTGGGGCAAAGCCGGTCGGAGGTCCGCCGCCCGCTCGGCGATGGCGGAAGCGGCCGCGCAATTTCGCAAGGGGCTGCACCAGCTGGCGCGGCTGCCGGAAGACCCCGGACGCCGGCGACAGGAGCTCGAATTTCGCATTGCCTTGGGCGCGGCCTTGATGATCGTCAAAGGCGGTTCTGCGCCGGAAACCGGCCATGCCTTAGCCCGCGCACGAGAGCTGTGGGAGCAGCTGGGTTCCCCCGCGGAGTTCCTTCAGATTCCCTATGGGCAATCTCGCTATCACCTGTACCGCGGCGAAATCGAGTTGGCGCAGCGCTTGGACGAGGATTTGCTGCGTCTGAGCCGGCAGCGCAACGATTCCGCCGGGCTCGTTCTGGGTCACACCTCCTCCGGTCGAACCCTGATGTTTGCCGGCAATTTCGCGGCGTCCCGATTGCATCTGGAAGCGGGGCTTGCGCTTTAT
Source organism: Allostellaceae bacterium (assembly GCA_035603555.1). Taxonomy (GTDB): domain Bacteria; phylum Pseudomonadota; class Alphaproteobacteria; order ATCC43930; family CGMCC-115725; genus AP-15. The sequence goes on along the minus strand of DATNKF010000354.1, from coordinate 8,471 downwards.
GATCCGATCTCCCACAGCTCGCTTGTCCATCAGGCCGGAACCCATCCCCAGGTGGTATCACAGGCGGTGTTGGGAACAGTTCTTTTCTGTCTCGGCTATTCGGACCAGGCTCTGGCACAGAGCAGCGCAGCAATAGCCGAAGCTCGGAGGTTGGCTCATCCGCCCACTTTGGCTATGAGCTTGGCGTTCGGCGCCAGGCTGCTTTCGCTCGTCGGAGACGACGCAGCCTTGGGCAAGCGGGCAGACGAGATGGTTGCGCTGGGGACCGATCGGGGTTTCCCCCTCTGGGGTGCGCTGGGAACTACCTATCGCGGCTGGGTCAAGGTCAAAAATGGCGATCTGACGGAGGGGATATCGCTTTTGCGCCGCGGTTCGGCGGATTACCGAGCCACCGGGGCGGACGCGTTGATGTCCCTTTCTATCGCCCTCCTCGCCAAGGCATGTGAGAGCGCAGGGCAATTTGAAGAGAGTTTGACCCTGTCGGACGAGGCATTGCAGCTCGTCGAAGAGACAGAGGAGCGCTGGCTGGCGGCGGAGCTCAACCGACACAAAGGCCGGTTGCTGCTGCGACAGGGTCATTCCGAAGCCGCCGAGGAGCTGTATCGCAAAGCCCTGAGCATCGCCAAGGAGCAGGAGGCCAAGCTCTGGGAATTGCGCGCCGCCGTGAGCCTCGCCCGGCTCCGCCGCGACCAGGGCCGCCGTGCCGAAGCCCGCGACCTTCTCGCGCCGGTCTACAGCTGGTTCACCGAAGGCTTCGATAGCCCCGACCTCAAAGACGCGAAGGCGCTGCTCGACACGCTTGGCCGACCGTAGTTGCTTACCGTAACCGGCCATTCCTAGAGAATGATTGCGCTCCCCGCTGTCGCTATACATCGGGTTGCCATGTCCTTGCGCGACACGACGCGGACTCGCCTGCTGTAAGCCTCCCGCCTGCTTGACCACCCTCATCCTCTTACTTAACGTACGTGCTAGCCTGCGGCGCCGGTACCGCTCCGAGGTCTTACCGCGGGCGCATGCGGAAAGTGCCGACAGCGGACGTCTGGTATCTGTGTCGTCACGATCAGCGGTGCGGCATCGCTGGGCCAGAACGGGTCAAGGGAGAATTCGCTATGAAGTCGCTTACTTGCGCAGCCGTTTTGACTTTGGCAGTTTGCTCCAGCTACGCCTTCGCTCAAGCGCCGATGGGTCATCCCGGCGCCAACATGAGCGACGAAGAGCTGATAAAGCTTGCGATATCCGCCGCGCCCGAGGCAGTCACCAAGGACGCGACAGTCATCATGGTCGGCAGTGACGGCAAGACGCGTACATTGCGGCAAGGCGGCGGGCAGTGGACGTGTATGCCAGGCCATGCGGATGCAGCGAACCCGGACCCGATGTGCGGCGATTTGAACGCCATGGAATGGGCGGCCGCTTGGATGGGTCATAAAGCCCCCCCGCCGAACAAGGTCGGGTTCATGTATATGCTTCGCGGCGACGGCGGCGCGAGCAACACGGACCCGTATTCAACCAAAGAAGAGCCCGGAAACAATTGGATCAAGACCGGCGCACACGTCATGATCGTTGGATCCGGTGCCAAGATGTTGGATGGCTATCCGCGAGACGCAAAGGCCGATCCGACGAAGCCTTATGTGATGTGGCCCGGAACGGCGTATGAACATTTGATGCTCCCTGTCCGCTGACGGGGACCCGCAATCGGCCGACGAAGTCGCGTTCGCGGTAAGTTGACCATGTAGCGCACCCCTGGGCACACCCCTGACGTAAAAGAGGCAAAGGCGCTGCTCGACGAGCTCGGCACTGAGGAGCCGAAGACGCACGCCGCGTATTCAGCGCGACGTGGTTTTGTCACATCTCGGTCGAACGCTGCGATGATGGAGTTTGAAGAATGACGGAGGATTTTGCCGGAAAGATCGCCCTCGTCACCGGCGGCGGGAGCGGGATTGGCGCCGCGACTTGCCGCGCTTTCGCCGCGGCCGGTGCGCAAGTCGCCATTCTCGACCGTAACGCATCGGCGGCCGAAGCGGTGGCGGCCGAGATTACCGGGCGGAACGGCCATGCCGCAGCCTATGCGCTCGATGTCGTGGATCGCGATGTCTTCGCCCGATTGACCGAGGGTGTAACCGAGGCCTGGGGCGGCATCGACATTCTCGTCAACGGTGCCGGCACCACCGTACGGCGGATGATCGGCGAGATGGGTGCGGAGGATTGGGACCGGGTGATCGCCGTCAACCTGACCGGTGCCTTCAACGGCATCCAGGCGGTATTGCCGCATATGCGGGCGCGCGGCGGCGGTGCCATCGTCAACATCGCCTCGATCGCCGGCCAGCGGATCTCGTTTGGCGGCACTGCGAATTATTCGGCATCGAAGGCCGGCCTCCTCGGATTGACGCGCCACGCCGCTTACGAGCTCGCCCCCGATGGTATCCGCGTCAACGCCGTCTGCCCGGGGCCGACCGCGACGGGGTTCGGCGGCACGATGCCGACCGAGGAGGCTAAGGCCGCACGGGCGCAAAAGATCCCCCTGGGTAGAATGTGCGAACCCGAGGACATCGCCGATCCGATCCTGTTCCTCGCGGGCAGCGCAGCGCGCATGATCACCGGCGTGGCATTGACCGTCGATGGCGGTGTGCTGGTCAAGAACGATACCCCTTATGAGGAATATTTCCGCCGCCGATAGTCGGTTCCGCGAGCGATCAGGAGCGTTTTACTGGCTGAAGACCCCGTCGGGGACCGTCGCAGCCCTAATATTGGGCACGTTTCTCGCCAGGCTGGTGTTTTCCGCAGCTCTCGGTCTCGGCATCGACGAGAGCTACATGGTCGCGGCCGGGCGCAAATTGCAGCTCAGCTATTTCGACCATCCGCCGCTCCCCTGGTGGTTGGCGTGGGGGATGGCGCACCTGACCGGCAGCGAAAGTGCGGTCATCGTGCGGCTGCCGTTTGTGGCGCTCTTCGCGCTGACGACGTGGCTGATGTACCGGGTGACGGCGACGCTTTTCGATCCGGAAGGCGGGCTGTGGGCGGCGGTGGTGCTGAATTTGGCCCCGGTGCTCGGGGTCACCGCCGGCACCTGGGTGTTGCCCGACGGCCCGCTCTTCGCAGCCCTGCTCGGCGCTTTAGCTTGCTTGGTGCCGGCGCTGCGCTCGGACGGCCGGGCGGCCTGGGGCTGGTGGCTGGGGGCCGGCATATGCGCCGGTCTGGCGCTCTGCTCCAAATATTCAGCCGTGCTGACTTTGATCGGCGCCGTCGCCTTCTTGGCGACCGAACCGACGAGCCGTCATTGGCTCAGGCGGCCGCACCCCTATGTGGCAGGCCTCGTTACGTTGGTGATCTTCTCCCCGGTGCTGATCTGGAATGCCGAGCACGGGTGGGTCTCGTTGCTGTTCCAGGGAGGACGGGCTGGCGGTTCGCTACACCCCTTCGGGCCGCTCGTGGCGATCGCCGGGCAAGCCGCGTTTCTCCTCCCCTGGATATGGTTGCCGTTGGTGTGGTGCGGCGTTGCCGCGGCGCGGCGTGGACCCTCCGACGCGAAGCGCTGGTTGCTATTGTGTCTGGCAGCACCGCCAATCCTCTTGTTCACGCTGGCGGAGCTGAGGAGCAACAGGCTCTTTCATTGGGCAGCACCGGGCTATCTGATGCTGGTCCCTCTGCTCGGGGAGGCGATCGCCCGGCGCCGCCAAGCCGGCCGGCCGGTGCGCATCTGGCTCGGGGCCAGCGCGGCGCTCGTCGTCTTGGGTACGGTGTTGGTTGCGAGCGAGGTCAGGTTCAACTGGCTGTCCGGCCTAGCAGCGGATGTTGGCAACCAGCCGAACCTGGACACGGTGGATTGGACGTCGCTACAAGCCGAACTCAAGGGCCGGGGCCTACTTGACAAACCGGGATTGGTGGTCGCGGCATTGAAATGGCACGAAGCCGGCAAGATCGATTACGCACTCGGCGGCCGGATCCCGGTCATCTGCCTGAGCGGGGACCCCCGGCAGTACGGGCTTATCGCCAGCCCCGACGCCTACGTTGGCGCCGATGTCCTGATCGTCGCCCCGCGTCGCTCCTTCGCCCAGATCAATAGCCAATTCGGGTCTTTGTTCGACGCGATCGAGCCCATCGCGCCGGCCACGGTCATGCATGCCGGGCGTCCTGCGATGAGCCTGCCGTTGTTCATCGGCCATCGGCTGCGCGCTAGGGCGGGCCCCGCTGGTAGCCCTTGAAGTCGCGGGCGAGGTAGAGCGTGTAGCTGCGCGAGGCTCCGGGCCCAACCGGGATGACGACGGATCTGAGACGCTCGATCGCGGCGAAGCTCGGCTGCATTTCGCCGATCAGCCGGTGTTCCGCCACCAGCAGAAAGTTCTCGCCGAAGTGCTTCGACAGATCGTTCGTTAGGTCCCACTGGTCCTTGGCGAGGCCGCTCTTGAGCTTCCACTTGACCGCATCGAACGGATGCGGGCGGACATAGTAGACGAGTGCCGCGAGCATCTCGCGATCGTCAGCGAAAAGCGTCGAGCCCGGGTTGGCCGCGAGCTCCGCGCTGACGATCGAGCCCAGAGCGCGCCAGCCGCGCAGCCGGCCGAGCGCGTCATACTTCGCCGGCAGCTCGATGCCGATGGCGGCGAGCGTCTCGCGGCCCGTAAACAACAGGGCCACGACGACGAGATGGAGTGCCACCGAAAATATGACGAGCTTGCGCCAGCCGCGAGACAACGCCCAGGCAACGACCAAGACCGTCGCCGAGACAAACGCGGGTGCCGCCCAGTTGGGTTGGGCGCGCGACAAGAAACTGACCGCCAGCATCATCGCCAATACCGGCAAGGCAAAGGAGGCGAGCAGGCGGGCGCGCGGCTCGGCGAGGGTGCGCGGCGATGCCGCGAGGAAGAGCAGGCCGGCAAAAAACAGCGGGCCGAACACCGCGAATTGCGAGCCGAAGAATTCGACAAAGGCGGTGAGATGAAAAAGCGGCTCGCTCATTCCCGCATTGTCCCGGACGTGGACATAGCTGACGAAGCCGTTCTGCCAATTCCACCAAAAATTCGGTGAATAGGCGAGGAGGGCAAGGCCGGCGGCGGCGAGCAGCGGACGCAGGTGGCGACGCTCGGCGCGGACCAGCAGGACATAGCCCAGCGCCGAGAGAAGCCAATAGGCCATTGCGTATTTCGCCAAGAGGCCCAGTCCGCAGGCGAGCCCGAGGGCAACCCACCAGCCGGCTCCGCCGTCATCGCGCGCTCTGATGAACGCGTAGAGTGCGGCGGCCCAAAACAAGACCAGTGGTGCATCGGTCGAGATGATGAAGGCGGAGACCGACGCGCCCGGCAGACTGGCATAGGCGAGCGCCGACCACAGCCCGACGCGGCTGTCATAAAGCCGGGCGCCAATCGCGTAGACCAAGACGGCCGTGCCGGCATGCAGCAAGGGTGCCGAGAGCCGGATCGCAAACTCGCTCTCGCCGAAGAGCCCGGTCGTCAGCGCGATCAGCCAGGCGACGAGCGGCGGCTTCGAGTAATAGCCGAGTGCCGGATGCTGCGCCCAAAACCAGTATTGCGCTTCGTCCGGGTAGAGGTCGGCCGGCTGATAGACGAGCCAGAGCACCCGCAAACCGGTTATCGCGAGCACGCCCGCGAACATCAGACCCGCCGGGGAGCGCAGCGTCGAGACGACGCCGATCAGCCGCCGGCCGGGACCCCGTCCGCCCGCGGCGTCGAGCGATAGCGGACGAGCGGCTATTGGTTGGACCAGCTTATCGGGGCGTAATGACCGTTCTTGCCGGAATTGTCCCAGCGCATCCCGTGGTCAGTATAGGTGCTGCCCGTGCTGCCGACCGCCAGCGCCAGCTTGTCGGGTGCGATCGGATGGCCGGCGGACGCCCACATCTCTCCGTCTTCCCGCAGAGTCGGCAGCGGCTCAACCGACATGTGCATGATTCCAGGAATTTCGGCCGAGCGCGTCTTGCCTGCCACCCGATAGGTGATCGGCACCTTCTTGACGCCTAGATTGGTGGCGATCAGCGGGGCGAAGGCCGCCATCGGCCCGCCTTCCGCACCGCCGAAGATCGCGCCCAGCGCCTCGGCCTGCTGGTCGTTGGCGCGCTCGTCGACGTAGATGGCGGCGGTCCAATTGCCGTCGGCCATCGGCCCCGGGGTGTGCGCGATCAATGCCAGGTTGAGCCCGTCGAGCGTCACCGCACCGTAGCTGCCCTTATCGATGTGAAACGCCAGTGCAACGTCGCAGACCCCCTGGGTCGGCCGCGAAGTCAGCGGTGGCGCCGGCGAAATCAAGCACGGACAGACGACATTGCAGTTGCAATTTTCAAAATAGTCGCCCGAAAGCTGCCAATTCGTGGCCATATGCGCTCCCTGGTGAGATTAAGCTTGGCTGATAAGGTAGATGCCGAACCCCAGCATCGCAACGCCGCTGATCCGGGCGATCCACTGCCCGCCCGGAAACAGCTTTTCGACAAAGACGAAGACAGTGATCGCCGCCATCCATAGAAGGCTCATGATCCCGGCCGCAAACAACAGCGCCATCAAGAACCAGCAGCAGCCGAGACAATAAAGCCCGTGCTCCGCCCCCATCCGCAATGCGCCCGCGGTGCCCGCTCGCCAGTGATTGAGGACGAAGTCGAAAGGCGAACGACAATGCGTCAGGCATACCGATTTCAATGGCGTGAGCTGATAGATGCCGGCGGCGATCACGACGACGGCGCCCAAAACCGGGATGAGCCTTCCCGTCAGCGGCGAGATCAGGGCGGCGCGCTCGAGCCCCCAATCCGCTAATGTCGCAAGGACACCGAACAGCCCCCAGGCGATCAGATAGCCCGACGCAAACACCATTGTTGGGACAAAAGGCTGGCCGCGCCCGCGCTTGTGTCGGTTGATCGTCGCAAAGGTGAGGATCATCGGCGCGGCGCTGGGCAGCATCATCCCCGGCATCATCGCCCACCAGATCGCCAGGTTGAGGGCGAAATCGGCGACGTTCCAAGCTACATAGGCGGCGGGCATGGCGATGTCCGCCATCCCCTCCATCGGGCCCATCTGCCGATAGACGTAGAGCCATGAGAGTGCGGTTACGACGGCGAGGGCCAGCCAAATGGCGAGCCGATCGCGCAGCAGCAGTGCCGCGGCGCGGCTGCCGCGGGCCGCCGATAGGTCCGTGGAGGAGCCGGTCAGCGTCTAGGCCGCCCAGGCAAACGGCGCGAAATGTCCGTTGTTGCCCTTGCCGACGATGTCGAGGTCGAGGCCGAAGCCGTGCACATGCATCTCCTTCGCCCGCGCCAAGGCAAGGCGGCGCCCCGCCGGGTGCGCGGTGTTGTCGATATAGAACGGCTCGCCGCTGCGGTTGCGCGAGGCCACACCCTCGATCTCGAACGAGAGAATATCGGGGATCACGGTTGAGCGCTTAAGCCCGTCGAGAGTGAATTCGATCGGCTTGAACTCGACGCCGCGGAAATCGCTGACCAGATTTTCGCGGATAAAGGCGGGCGGGCCGCCCGCCTGGCCGCAGACGATGGCGGCAAGCGCCTGGCGCTGCGCCTCGTCGGCCCGCTCGTCGACCACGCCGGCGAAAATCCAGCTGCCGTCGGCCATAACCTTGCCGGAACGAATGACCAGCGCGAAACTCAGACCGTCCAACGCCGTGTCACCGTAGCTGCCGGCATCGATCCGGAACACCAACGCCGCGGTGCAGTGATCGTAGGTCACCGGGTCCTGCGGATTTGTGTATATGCACGGACAGAGGTAGTCGCAGTTGCAGCTCTCCATGTATTCGCCGCGCATCGTCCAGGTCTGCTGTGCCATGGTTCAACTCCTTTGTTCCAGCTCGCCTAGCCTTGAGCGTGCAGCACCCTGCCGCCGACCTCGACCGGCTTCGCCGCAATCAGCACGAAGGCGATGACGCAAGGTACGGTTCCTCGGTTGACCCAATTGTGGATCGTGCCACGCTGGACCAGCACGTCGCCGGCTTTGAGATGAACCGTCGTATCGTCGAGCTCCATATCGATCTCGCCCGCCATCACCACGGCATAATCGATCGAGTCGGTGCGATGATTGCGAGGGGTCGCGCCCGGAGCGAGCTCGAGGACGCGAAAGACGGTGCCGTTGTCGAGCGTCGTGCCGGTCTGGCGCCGCCCCTGGTCCTCGTCGCCGGTGTTGTCGACCGGAAACCCTTGGGTCGTCCAAATGACGCTAGCGGTGGCGCCCGGACGCGACGAAACGAGGTTCTGCGTTACCTCGTCGATCTTGACAGCGGCGCGCCCGGTCTCGTCGTGACCGGTGACAACCCGGCGGAATTGCAGCGCCATAATGGACCTCCTCGGCCTATCTGTTTCAATCGCTCCGGCAGCATACAAAAGCTTTCCTGATTACGCATGATCCTCAGCCAATTTGAGGAGGCGGTATGGCATCGGCGGGGTTCGGACTGCGACATAGCCGAGGCGTGGCATCATGGCGGCGAGATCGTATCGGCGGTTGAAGCGGTACTCGAATTCGGCGAAG
>DATNKF010000353.1:0-3637 GCA_035603555.1 Allostellaceae bacterium | reverse complement strand
CGGTGCGCGCCAAGCTCAAGTTCCTGGACATCGGCGAGGATCTGCTGCAGCGCGCGGTCAATGTCGGTTTTTCCGGCGGCGAGAAGAAACGCAACGAGATCTTCCAAATGGCGATGCTGGAGCCGCGCCTCGCGATCCTCGACGAGACCGACAGCGGCCTCGACATCGACGCGCTGAAGGCGGTGGCGCGCGGCGTCAACCAGCAGCGCGCGCCCGACCGCGCGATCCTCCTGATTACTCACTATCAGCGCCTGCTCGGCTATGTCGAGCCGGACCGGGTCCACGTTCTGCAAGGCGGTCGCATCATCGAATCCGGCGACAAGGATCTCGCGCTCGAGCTCGAGCGGCGCGGCTACGGCGCGCTCGGCGATGCCGCATGACTTGTACGAAGTGTCGCCGATGAGTGCCGTTGTCGATTTCCCGGTAAAGCCCGAGGCGCGGCCTTATCTCGAGGCGTTCGGGCGCGATTTTGGCCGGCATGCGCGCGAGCCGAACTGGCTCTCCGGGCAACGCCGGCGGAGCCTCGCCCGCTTTGCCGAGCTCGGCTTTCCGAGCCGGCGCAGCGAGGCCTGGCGCTATCTCGATCTACGCGCGCTCGAAGCCTCCCCGATGCTCCCGGCCGGCGGAGTGCGCGCCGTTGCCGACGCGGCAACCCGCGCCCAACTCGTCGAGGTGGGATTTTCCGAAGCGGCCTATAGCCTCGTCCTTGTCGACGGGCGGTATGCGCCCGAGTTGTCGACGATAGAGGGACTGCCTTCGGGCGTCTGGCTCGGCGCGATGACGTCGGCGATCGCCGACAGGCCGGACCTGGTACGGTCCGCGATCGAAGCGCCGCTGCTCGACAGCGCTCGGCCGTTCGCCGCGCTCAATGCCGCGTTCTTCGCCGACGGCTTCGTTCTCGATATCGCACCCGGGGTCGCCCTCGATCGACCGGTCGAGATTGTTCACCTGGCGTCGGGCGACGCTGGCGGCTCACTGCACACGCGCAGCCTCGTTGCAATCGGGGCCGGTAGCCGCGCCTCGATCTTCGAGACCTTCGCCGGCCGTGGCAGCTATTGGCGCAACGATGTGATCGAGCTGCGGCTCGCCGAGGGAGCCGAATTCGCCAGAGTTGCGCTCGTCGAGGAGGCGGCTGACGCTCTGCATTTCGGCGAGATGCTGAGCGTTCTCGGATCCGCCTCGCGGCTTGCCAGCTTTGTCCTGTTGCTGGGCGGCCGGACCGTGCGGCACGAGGCAATGGTGCGGAGCGAGGGCGAGGCGACGCATTGCGCGCTCCACGGCGCTTTTCTGCTGTCGGGCCGCCAGCAGGCGAACATCGTCACCACGGTCGACCACTCGGCACCGGGCGGCGAAACCCGCGAGGTCTTCAAAGGAGTTGCCGCCGGGCGCGCTCACGGCGCCTTTCAGGGCCGCATCACGGTTCGGCCGGGCGCGCAGAAGGTCGATGCGCACCAGCTCAGCCGCAACCTCGTGCTGGGTCCGCGCGCGGCGATCGACACCAAGCCGGAGCTCGAGATCTACGCCGACGATGTCAAGTGCAGCCACGGTGCGGCGGTCGGCGACCTCGATGAAGCCGCACTCTTTTATCTGCGTGCGCGCGGCATCCCGAACGTGGAGGCACGGCGAATGCTGATCGAGGCCTTTGTTCGGGAGGCAGTCGAGCTGGTCGATTCGGCGCCGCTGCGCGAGCATTTGCTGTCGCGGCTCGCGCGCCGCCTGGCAATTTTGGAGGAATGAGGATGGCGACGGCGAGCTTGCGCACCGTCAACTCGCGAGAAAGCCTCCCGGGCGGGTTCGACCCGCGGATGCTCAGACGCGAGTTTCCGATTTTCGCGAATAATCCGGATCTCGTTTTTCTCGACTCCGGTGCCAGCGCCCAGAAGCCGGCTTCGGTCATCGACCGCGTCGCGGATTATTACCGGACCGACTACGCGAACGTGCATCGCGGGGTCTACCGTCTGAGCTCCCGCTCCACCGAGCTCTTCGAGGAAGCGCGTGTGAAGGTGCGGCGTTTTCTTAATGCCGCCGATCCGCGCGAGATCGTGTTCGTGCGCAACACTACCGAGGCGATCAATCTGGTTGCGCAGAGCTGGGGGCCGGCGTTCTTAAAGCCAGGCGACGAGGTGCTGATCAGCGTGTTGGAGCACCATTCGAATATCGTGCCCTGGCAGCTGCTTCGCGACCGCATTGGCATCCGTCTGGTCGTGGCGCCGCTCGACGCGACCGGCGGGCTGGATGTAGCCGGCTTTGAGGCGCGCCTCTCGTCACGCACCCGGCTCGTTGCGATCACTCATGTCGCCAACGCCACCGGTGCCGTTGTCCCGGTCGAAACAATCGTGCAACTGGCGCACCGGCGCGGCGCCAAAGTGCTGATCGACGGGAGCCAGGCGGCACCGCGGCTGCCGGTCGATGTGCAGGCGCTGGGCTGCGACTTCTACGCGCTGACCGGCCACAAGGTTTACGGGCCGACCGGTATCGGTGCGCTCTATGGCCGCTGGGAGCTGCTGTCGGCGATGCCGCCGTGGCAGGGCGGCGGCGAGATGATCCTCAACGTCACTTTCGAGAAGACCGAGTACCAGGAACCGCCGCACCGGTTCGAAGCCGGGACGCCGGACATATCCGGTGCGATCGGTCTGGGTGCCGCGATCGACTTCATCGAGGAGCTCGGGCGCGACAACATCCTCGACCATGAGGAGGCTCTGACTGGTTACGGGGTCGACCGGCTGTCGCACATTCCTGGTCTTAGATTGCTCGGTGCCGGTCAGCGGCGGCTCGGCATCCTCTCCTTCGATCTCGAGGGTGTGCATCCGCACGATGTCGCTCAGATCCTCGACCAGCATCACGTGGCGGTGCGCGCCGGGCATCACTGCGCCCAGCCGTTAATGGAGTGGTTCGGTCTCTCGGGGACGACCCGCGCTTCGCTCGGCGTTTATAATGACGAGCGCGACATCGACAGGTTGGCGGAGGCGATCGAGGCCGCCCGGGAGATGTTCGGCCGATGATGGATCTGCGCGAACTCTACCAGGACATCATCCTCGATCATGGGCGCCATCCGCGCAATTTCCGCGCAATCGAGCAACCGACCCATGTTGCGCAAGGCTACAACCCATTGTGCGGCGATCGGGTAACGGTCTACCTGTCGCTCGACGGCGACCGCATCGCCGATGTCGCGTTCCAGGGTCGCGGCTGCGCGATCTCGACCGCGGCAGCCTCGCTGATGACCGAGGTGCTCAAAGGCAAGACGGTTGAGGAGGCGCGGGTGCTCTTTGCGCAATTCCACGCCCGGGTCACCGGCGGCGAACCCGAGGAATTGCCCGAGCCGCTGGCCGAGGAAGCCGAGCGGCTCGAACCCCTGACCGGGGTCAAGGCGTACCCGGCGCGGGTCAAGTGCGCGACCTTGTCCTGGCACGCGCTCGAAGCCGCGCTGAAGAGCGGCGGCGCAGGCGCCACGGTGAAGACGGAGTAGCAAGATGGACCGTGATCCGTTTGACTTCGGTCGGGAAGGCGCCGCTGATGAAGCCGAGGTCGAGCGCCCCGAAGGGGGCGAGGACGATCTGGCGCTGATGGCGCCGGTGCTCGAGGCGCTGAAGACCGTGCGCGATCCGGAAATCCCGATGGACCTCGTCGAGCTCGGCCT
>DATNKF010000352.1:0-8786 GCA_035603555.1 Allostellaceae bacterium | reverse complement strand
CACTGTCTTCACGCAGATCAGAGAGGGGCCAGCGGTCGAACGTCTCGTGCGGGAACGCCGCGTCGATCCACAAGGACAACTCTGCCGGCATCAAACCGATGGCCTACAGGCAGATCGTTCGCTGCCATGTCGGCAGCATTGCCCGCGGGATTGATTCGCCAATGCACAGCCGAACCAGGAACGGCTCGCCTCGGTGAACCCGATTTTCACCCGGCTGCGGCTCGCGCAGCGCATTTCGTGCGTATCGACATCGATTAGACCCGATGTTCGCAGAGTAATCGGAGCGGCCCGTCTACGACATCAGCCCTCTTCCGGGCACAGCCGGTTTCCACACAGTCCTGCGCTCTCTCCACACAGCTTTCGTGGATCAGTAGAGCGCTAAGCGTGAGGAGGCGCGTCGCGATCGCGATCGTTTGCTGGGTCAGATCGTCTCGACGACCCAGGCAGGCCGTCAACACAAGTGTTTGCTCACGGCGGGCCAGACTGCCGGAGGTATCAATGAAATCCAGTCTGTAGGAGAGATTATGTGCCAAATCATTGCCGAGACGGAAGCTGCGCTAGATCAGACATAAACTTGTTCGGCTGTGGCGAGAGCGTCGTCGATCTCACGCCGAGATAGCGCACCGTGCTTTCAATCTCCTTGTGCCCCAACAGGGGGCTGCACAGCCCGCAAGTTGCCAGTGCGGCGGCAGATGAGTGTCGCCTTGGTTCGGCGCAGTGAGTGCGACCCAAAAAACTCGGGTCCAGGCAATGCTGGCAATTCATTGGCAGACCAGCCGGCGTACTGTCGCGTCGTTATAGGTCGATCCCGACCACGACGGCCGCCGACGAGGAACTCGCCCGGCTTCGTACTGGCGCCCCCGATATAACTGTCGACGCCTCACGGGTCTGCTCCGTCATCTCGAACCCGACGGGCTTGGCCGGTCTTCTTCTGAAACGACAGGACGGCTCTTAGGCGGTTATGGGGGCTTCAACGAGGATTTTGTTCTCGTTGAGGGGTGAAGAAAATTTGAGGCCAACGGCGCGGAGGAGTTCTGTGAGAACTGTTGGTGACGCGCTGATAGAGGCGGTCAAGGTAGGAGCGTTTTGGATGTGCTACGGTCGCGTCGCCGGGGACGGGGAGGAGAAGGCCGGCCGCGAGGGGTGCGTAAACGCGGTCGAAGAGCTTCAAAAAGATGAGGCATACCGAGTACCCCCGGCGGGCAAGCGATAGCGGCGAGATCGGGGCAGCTTTTCCACGAGGCCCTTGGCGAATCGAAGAGATCGCGGCCCGGCTCGATGATCGTTTCGATCTGCTCGCCCGCGGACGGCGGACGGCCCTTCCACGGCAGCGGACATTACGGGCGACGCTCGACGACGACCGCCCGGCCGTGCTTTTCGACGGTCACGGGTTCAGCCCGGGCTGTGTCGATAAGCCGACCGAAGTTGTACTTCGCGTCTCTGGCCGATAGCGTTTGCATGTCCCGCTCGAAGCCGCCCGTTTCTGCCACTTGTGGCCAAAATGGCCGAAACTTCAAGGTCTGTTTCGAGGGGCGGAGTGCTCGTGCGCATGATCGCAGAGCGCGGCGAAATCAATCACTGCCGGCGCGAGAGCCGCGTCGGGGAATTGGCAGCGATAGTAAAACAAGCATGTCGATAGAAAGCCGCCAGCCGTCCGATTTGCACGCCACGGTATCCAGCTTCCCTACGACCCCGCGTGTTCTATTCCTTTGCGACATTGCTGCGGTTCATTGTGCGAAAGACGGCGGACGCAGGAGCGACAACATGGCCCCGAGATCGGCATCCAGCAGCGAGCGTTTTCCTTCGCAGCCGGCTGCGGCAAACTCGGACATGGCACGAAGGCCGCCTGAACGCGAAGACGCCAGGACGCCGCGTTCTCTGGCATCTCGGAGCGCCATACCCATGAGGCGGACCATCCGCCGTTCTGAACTGCGCCAAATCGTGCCGGTGGCCGACACGACGATCTACGAGATGGAGCAGCGCGGTGAATTCCCGCGACGGTTCTATCTCACGCCGCGCTGCGTGGTCTGGGACCTGGCCGAAGTCGAAGCGTGGATCGAAGAGCGCCGCCGCGCATCGGACGCGGCTGTGATCAAACTTGCTCCTGCCCCGGATGTGAGGCAACGCAAGACCAGACCGGTCAGACCGTAGCCTCTGGCGCGACCAACTGCATGGGCGGCGGGTAGAGCGTCGGCGTGTGCTTCCGCCCATGGACCCATGCGTCGACCATGTCGGCCCACTCCTGCATCATGTGGCGGCGTTGATGTTCGTACTCTGCCTTGTTGTAGATGCCTCGTGAGGAGCGCCCGTCCTCGTGCGCCAGGCATTTCTCAATCCAATCGCTGTTGAACCCGAGCTCATTGAGAAGCGTCGAGCCCGTCCGCCGGAGATCGTGGACCGTGAAGGACTCCAACGGCAGACCCTCTTTCTTGGCCCGCTCGACGATGGAATAGGTGATGCGATTGAAAGTCGCGCGCGACATAGGCGCATCAGCGTCGTAGCGGGATGGCAGGAGAAACCGCGAGTTGCCGGCACAGGTCTTCAACGCGATCATGATGTCGAGCACCTGTTGCGAGAGATAGACGTTGTGGGGCTTGGACCTCTTCATCCTCTCCTTGGGGATGGACCAGACGACATTCTCAAAATCGACCTCGTCCCAGGTGGCGTCCTGCAGCTCGCTCTTGCGGACCATCGTCAGCAGGAAGAGCTTCATGCCGAGTCGGATCGTCGGCAGCGTTGGCACATGCTCGATCTGTTTGAGCATGATCCGGATCTCGACCGGCGATAGGGACCGATCCTTTGGAACAAAGGTCGCGATTGAAGCAGGTCCGACCTCTGCGGCCGGGTTCCGCACCTTCTCACCGTGCAGGATCGCGAAGCCGTATACCAACTTTATGATGTCGCGGACGTGGACCGCGGTCGCCGGCGCACCACGGTCCTTCACCTTCGCGCATAACGTCCTCACGTCATCTGACATGATCTCGGTCAGAAGACGATTACGAAAGGTCGGGAGGATATCGCGCTCAAAGATGGCCCGTCGCATGGCTCGGGTGCTGTCGGCCATCCTGGCCTCTTTCAGCCATCTCTCACCGAATCCGCCGAAGCTTTTCGCCTCCTTGAGCCGGCGCTTATCGCGTTGCTTTTCCTGCGCGGGCGAGCGGCCTTCGGCGATCGCACGCCGCGCGTCTACGCACTTCTCCCGGGCTCGCGCCAGCGAAAGCCCCGACGGTCCGTAACGCCCGATGGTCAATGTCTCCCGGCGGCCATTGAGCCGATAGTCGTAGCGAAAGGTTACGGCACCCGAGATCGCCACGACCACATACATACCGTCACGGTCGGCAATCTTGTACATATTATCCTTTGGTTTCAGGTTCTTAAGTGCAGTATCGGTGAGCATGATCCCTCTCCGATTCGACAAAAACCGCCGGATGGGCTTAAAAATACCGTCAGACCAACCAGAGGCCACTTATAACGGCATTTATTTGGCTTTTACAGACACTTAGGCTCTTAAAACGTACCGTCATAGGCCTGGTAAGGCTGACGGTATCATCGCTTTGTGTTTTAGGCAAGGGAGATCGATAACCGTCAGAAAGACCGTCAGAATGATCCGCTGGCCAGCGTAAGATGCCGATAGACTTTGATAGAACTTAATTTTATAATCAATAAGTTAATCCGGTTTTTCGATAGTCCGCGAAACGTCGTTGACCCTATCGGATCATTCCCACTCGATCGTGCCGGGGGGCTTTGAGGTCACGTCGTAGACGACGCGGTTGATGCCGCGGACCTCGTTGATGATGCGGGTCGCGGCACGGCCGAGGAACTCGTGCGGGAACGGGAAGTAGTCGGCGGTCATGCCGTCGGTCGAAGTCACCGCGCGCAAGGCGCAGACGAAATCGTAGGAGCGGGCGTCGCCCATCACGCCGACACTCCTGACCGGCAATAGCACGGCAAAGGCCTGCCAGATCGCCCGGTAGAGCCCGGCGTTGCGGATCTCTTCGAGAAAGACCGCGTCGGCCTTGCGCAGAATGTCGAGCTTGCCGCGGGTGACCTCGCCCGGGATGCGGATCGCCAGGCCTGGGCCGGGGAACGGGTGGCGCTCGACGAACCCGTCGGGGAGACCCAGCTCGCGGCCGAGGACGCGGACCTCGTCCTTGAACAGCTCGCGCAGCGGCTCGACCAGTTTCAACTTCATGCGCTCGGGCAGGCCGCCGACATTGTGGTGCGACTTGATCGTGACCGAGGGGCCGCCGAGCGGGCTCGTCGATTCGATCACATCGGGGTAGAGGGTCCCCTGCGCCAGGTACTCGACGCCGCCGAGCTTCGAGGCCTCCTCGTCGAAGACGTCGATAAAGGCGGCGCCGATCGTCTTGCGCTTTTCTTCGGGGTCGCTAACCCCGGCAAGCTCTGCCAGAAACAAATCGCTGGCATCGCGATGGACGAGCGGGATGTTGTAGTGGCGGCGGAACAGCTCGACGACCTCCTCGGCCTCGCCGGCGCGCAGCAGGCCGGTGTCGACAAAGATGCAGGTCAGCTGGTCGCCGATAGCCTCGTGGAGCAGCACCGCCGCGACGGCGGAATCGACGCCGCCCGAGAGGCCACAGACGACATCCCCATAACCGACTTGGCTACGGATCTTGTCGATCGCCTCGGCGCGAAACCGCGCCATGGTCCAGTCGCCGCGACAACCCGCGACTTTGTGGGTGAAGTTGCGCAACAGCTCGGCGCCCTGCGGCGTGTGTGCCACTTCGGGGTGAAAGAGGGCGCCGTAGAAGCGCCTGACATCGTCGGCGATCGCGGCATTTGGTGCGGCCTCGCTCGCGGCGACCGCGCGGAAACCCGCCGGCAACGCGTCGACCCGGTCGCCATGACTCATCCACACCTGCTCGCGCCCGCCCTTCGGCCACAGCCCGTCGAACAGCAGGCAATCGTCGAGGATGTCGATGAACGCTCGGCCGAACTCCTGATGCTCGCTCAGGGTTACTCGGCCGCCCAATTCGTCGCACATCGTCTGCATGCCGTAGCAAATTCCGAGCACCGGGACTCCGAGCCCAAAAACGATGTCGGGCGCACGCGGCGCGTTGCCCGCGGTCACCGAAGCGGGGCCGCCGGACAGTATGATCGCTCGCGGCGCGAAGTCGCGGACCTTGTCTTCGGAAATCGTGAATGGGTGGATTTCGCAATAGACGCCACTCTCGCGCACGCGCCGTGCGATCAGCTGGGTTACCTGGCTGCCGAAATCGATGATCAGGATACGGTCGGACATGGCTGGCGCTCGAATATGGCGACAAAGAACCCGTCGGTGCCGTGCCGTGCCGGGGTTAGCCTGAGATAACGCTCGCCGCGCGGTGAGGGGCCGCCGATCGTCTCGCCCCAGGCGCGCGCGGCAGGCACGGCCGAAAATTCCGGCTCGGCCGCGAGAAAGGCTTCGGCCTGGGCCTCGTCCTCCTCATGCAACAGCGAGCAGGTCGCGTAGACGAGCCTCCCGCCTGGGCGAACGAGGCGTGCGGCACTCCGCAGGATCTGCTGCTGGCGCAGGACGAGCTCGGCGAGATCGTGCGGGGTGGCACGCCATTTGGCGTCGGGGTTGCGCCGCCAGGTTCCGGTGCCGAGGCAGGGCGCGTCGACGAATACCCGATCGAAGCCGGCCGCATGGCGCTTGACCCATTTGTCGCGCTCGCTCGTCAGCGCGCGCCGCTCGGCATTATTGACCCCGGCGCGGCGTAGCCGGCGGACGGCACGCTCGAGCCGGCGGGCCGAGACGTCGCAGGCGACGAGCTTGCCGCGATTGGCCATGCCGGCGGCAAGCGCCAAGGTCTTGCCGCCTGCCCCGGCACAGAAATCGACGACCCGCATTCCCGGGCGGGCATCGGCGAGAAGTGCGGCGATCTGCGAGCCTTCGTCCTGCACCTCGACAAGACCCTCCTTGAACGCAGCGAGGCCGCCGAGCGGCACTCGCTGGGAAAGCCGCAAGCCGAGCGGCGACCACGGCGTCGGCTCGGCGGCGACGCCTTCGGCGGCGAGCGCGCGACGCGCCGCCTGACGGTCGGTCTTGAGCAGATTGACCCGTAGGTCCATTGGCGCTGCTGCGTTGAGCGCCGCCATCTCGCCTTTCAGCCCGTTGCCGAAGACCCTTTCGAGATAAGGCTCGAGCCATTCCGGCAGATCGTTCGCCGTCGCACCCGGCATTTCCGGATGGTGCAAGGTGCGCCTGGCGAGGCCGCGCACCAGCCGTTCCTCGGCTTCGCTCAGGGGCGCCGGCCGGAACCGGTCGCCGTCGCAGCCAGCGGCGACCGCTTCGGGGCGCCAGTTCTCGATCAGCACCAGCGCGGCCAGCACCCGGCTCCTCGGCCCAACATCGACCGGATGTCTGCGGATCCACCAATCGAGTGAGGCGCGATGCCGCAGCACGGCGTAGACGTGGCCGGCGATATGGGCGCGGTCCTTGGCGCCGATATAGCGCCGGCGCCGGAAGTAGTCGGCCGCGACATCATCGCCCGGCCGCTCGCCGGTGTCGATCGCGGCGAGTATTTCGATCGCGGCGGCGACCTGCGCGCCGGGGGTCAAATGAGAATCGCCCCTCTCCCGTACCGCAGGAGAGGGAGGGACCCAGCCCGAGGGGCTGGGAGGGTGAGGGTATTCTTCAGCGGCATATGCCCTCACCCGCCTTGCTCCGCTCGGCACCCTCTCCCGCGATGCGGGAGAGGGGCTCATGGGGGTATCGGACGTAGATCACCGGTCCTGCGAATAGTTCGGCGCCTCGCGGGTCATCGCGATGTCGTGCACGTGGCTTTCGCGCAGCCCCGAGGGAGTGATCCGCACAAAGGTGCAGTTCTTCTGCATCTCCTCGATCGTGCGGTTGCCGGTATAGCCCATCGCCGCCCGCAGCCCGCCGATCAGTTGGTGAATGATGTTGGCCACCGGCCCCTTGTGCGGCACCCGCCCCTCCACCCCCTCGGGCACCAGCTTCAACGTGCTGGTCACCTCCTGCTGGAAGTAGCGGTCGGCCGAGCCGCGCGCCATCGCCCCGACCGAGCCCATGCCCCGATAGTATTTGTAGCTGCGGCCCTGATAGAGAAAGACCTCACCCGGGCTCTCGTCGGTGCCGGCGAAAAGCGAGCCGAGCATGGCGCAATCCGCCCCGGCGGCGATCGCCTTGGCGAGGTCGCCGGAGAATTTGATGCCGCCATCGGCAATCACCGGCACGCCCGCCTTGCGGCATTCGGCGACGGTGTCGACGATCGCGGTGAATTGCGGGACGCCGACCCCGGCGACGATGCGGGTCGTGCAGATCGAGGCGGGACCGATGCCGACCTTGACGGCGTCCGCACCCGCTTCGATCAAGGCTTGCGCGCCCTCGGCCGTCACGACATTGCCGGCGACCAGCTGGGTGTAGTTCGACAGCCGGCGGATCTGGTTGACCGCCTGCAGTACCCGCTGGGAGTGACCGTGCGCGGTGTCGACGACGAGCACGTCGAGCCCTGCGGCGAAAAGCGCCTCCGCCCGCTCGATGCCGTCGGCGCCGGTGCCGGTCGCGGCGGCGACGCGCAGCCTTCCGTGCTCGTCCTTGCAGGCGCTCGGATAGCGCTGCGCCTTTTCGATATCCTTGACGGTGATCAGCCCGGTGCAGCGGTAGGCCTCGTCGACGACCATCAGCTTTTCGATGCGATGCTGATGCAGGAGCCGCTTTGCTTCCTCGCGCGAGACGTTCTCGTGCACCGTGACCAGCTTGTCCCTGGTCATCAGCTCGGCGACCGGCTGGCGCGGATCGGTGGCAAAGCGCACATCGCGGTTGGTCAGTATTCCCACAAGGCGGCGCGAGCTGCGCTCGACCACGGGAATCCCCGAAATGCGGTGATCGGCCATCAGCCGCAACGCGTCGGCGAGGGTCTCGTCGGGGTGGATAGTAACCGGGTTGACGACGATACCGGCCTCGAACTTCTTGACCTTGCGGACCTCGTCGGCCTGCTCGGCAATCGGCATGTTGCGGTGGATCACACCAATGCCCCCCGCCTGCGCCATCGCGATCGCCAGCGCGCTCTCGGTCACTGTGTCCATCGCCGCCGAGATCAGCGGGATGCCGAGCGCGATTTCGCGGGTGAGCCGGGTTCCGGTATTGGTGTCGGTCGGCAGGATCCCGGACGCCGCCGGAACGAGCATTACGTCGTCGAAGGTGAGCGCTTGCCGGATTTCCATCGGGCCTCCTTCCGATGGCGGCGCACTATACACCAGGGGTGTCACGAGGAAAGCTTGGTCCCGAGCGCCGCGACTATCGGCCGCCGCGATACCCGGTCGCGACGACGTAGGTCTCCGCCGATTCGGCGCGGCTTGCCGGCGGCTTAACATGGCGCAGCTCGGCGAAGTCCCTCTTCAGCTCGGCGAGCAGCGCTCCCTCGGCACCGCCTTGGAACACTTTGGCCACGAAAGCTCCGCCCGGTTTGAGGATTTGCGCCGCGACGGCGAATGCGTCCTCGGCGAGTGCCACGATCCGCAAGTGGTCGGTCGCGGCATGGCCGGTCGCCGCCGGCGCCATGTCACTCAACACGATATCGGCGAGGCCGCCGAGCGCCTCGCTGATCGCCGCTGGAGTGGCAGGGTCGCAAACGTCGCCGGAGAGAACTGTGGTGCCCGGCAGCGGCGTGGTCGCGGCGAGGTCGATGCCGACAACCATTCCGTGCCGGCCGACCCGCGCGACGGCGACCTGCATCCAGCCTCCGGGCGCGCAGCCGAGATCGACGACCCGCTGACCCGGCCGCAGCAGCCGCAAGCGTTGATCGAGCTCGATCAGC
>DATNKF010000351.1:0-3045 GCA_035603555.1 Allostellaceae bacterium | reverse complement strand
GCCGAGACCACTCGTGACCTCGATGGCCGCGAAGAGGACGCCGATCAACGTACCAGTGAGGCCGACCCCATCGAGATAGACGATGTACAGCGAGCTCTGCACGCCATTGGTCGCGGTGCGCAGAAACATGATGGCCATCGTCGTCGCCACCGCCGGGATCGCCAACAGCGCGAAGCAGCGCAGGTAGTCGGGGAAGCGCGGGATCACATCGCGCGCGCGGAAAGCCGCCGGCCGACGCGCGCCCCGCCCATCCGCTTCGGCGATCTCCGCCTCGGGCGCGCGCAACAGCGCCATCGTCAAGATGCCACCCCAGGCGACGCCCAGCATGTAGGAGGGCCAAGCGCCGCCCCAATCCCACGCCGCCCCGGCGATCATCGGCGTCAGGGTCGTGCCGATGCGGGCGAAAAAGCTGAACCGGCCGATATACTCGGCTTCGCCTTCGGCCAGTTGGGCGATCAGGGTCTGCGAGCCCGACCAGGCGAAGGACAGCGCGGCGCCAAAGAGCACCTGCACCAACAGCAATGCCCAGAACCACGGCACGAGCGGAAAGATCGGCGCCAGCGCCATCGCCGTCCACACGAAGAACAGGGTCACCCGGCGCGTGCCGAGGCGGTCCATCAGCACGCCCACATGGATCGACAGGAACACCGCGAGCAGCGAGCGCCCGCCGACCAGCATGCCGACCTCGCCGGCACTCATGCCGAGCGAGAGGGCGTAGAGCGGTATCAGGAAAATGTAGAACTCGGTATAGCCCATCGCGAACAGCCCGGCGAGGTAGATCGAGGCCGGCGGGCGGGGTGGGCGCGGGGTCATCTCGGTTGGATCGATCCCCTAATCCTAATGAGATCCGGACGCCGCCGGACACCAGTCCTCCCGGCAGATGACGTCGAGCGACCACGGGCATGCCGAAGGCAACATCTTCATCCCCTCACCGGCAAGCGCACGTCATGGCGCGGGCGACCCCAGTCGCGAGCCGCCACGACCGCGCGCTCGACATCCTCCTCCAGCATCAACCCCTGCTCGACAAGTTGTCGGGCGGCCGCCCTGATTGCCTCGATATAGGCCTCCGCATTCGGGTAGCGTTCGAGGATCGATCGTCTCGGGTCGCCCATCGCGCGCCGTTCCTCGGGCGTCTCGGGCAGCGGGATGTAGCTGCCCGAGAACTCGTGCATGGCACCCTGGCCAAAGCCGCGCGCCCGCAGGTTCCAGCCGCAATATGTGCCGAGCGGAGCCGCCACCATCGGTGCCCGGAGGCCGGCCTTGTCGTTGCCGTCCCCATCGACCGCCGGCACAAGGATCGTATAGCCGCCGCCCGGCACGATATCGGGCGGCTCCTTCAAGATCCCGCGTTCCGCCTGCGGTCCGAAGTCGAGCAGCGGCAGCGCACTCGGCGCACGCGGCGTCGCCAGCCCCGGGATTGCCGGGAACTGTCGCCGCCATTCCTCCACGGCGACCAACGTGCCGTCGGCGCGGCGCGGAACCCGGCTCTCGGGCGGTGCGATCCCGCTCGTCGCCCAGCGATCCATGGCGTCGATCGCGGCACGGAAGAGCATCGAAGTCGCGACGGTGTTGCGATAATTCTGACACACCCCGCGCTCCGGCTTCTCGAGCAGCGGATCGGCAAAATGTTGCGAGCTCGCCCACATGTAGATGCGCACCCCGGCGGGCTGCGGCAGATCGTTGCCGCGCGTGTCGGTGTGGGCCAGCGACCCGCGCCGCTGCCAGTATTCGGTCGCGGTCTGGGTATGGACGACGAGCGGATCGGTGTCCGGGCGCTTCAATATCGCGTCGCGCCTTCCGGTCAGATGATCGGTCGATTCGGCATAGGAGAACGGAAAGCTGTCGGCGGGATTGAAGTGGTCTTCGTATTGCTGCCCTCCCGAGACGTCGGCATTGGCGAAACGATGGTTGAGCCACATCCGCCCGGCTCCGGCGACGTGCGGGAGGATGCCGTCGAATACCCTCCGTCCGTCGGCGTCGGCGTTGAACCCGCGATAGACGAAGTCGCGCAAGCAGCGCCCGGTTTGCGAACGGCCCCAAGCATAGGCTTTTTCGACCGAGCCGCCGCGCTCGCGCAGCGGGTTGACGCGGCCGGCGTAATCTTCTGTCCCATAGCGCAAAAAGCTGACGAAATCGCGCACCGCAACGTGGCCCAATCCCAGCACCAGCGGGTCGCGGCCGGTATAGACGAGCTCGTAGATCCAACCCGGCTCGAACCCGCCCGGGATGTGGATATGGCTGTCGGAGGGGATCATCGCCTGCACCGCACCCTGATTGTCAAGGCCGGTGCCACCTTCGACTCGGGCAAAGCACCAGCTTTCGGGCGGCACCGCTATCCGCTCGTCATAGGGGTAGCGCCGCCGGGTCAGGTGCGCCTCGCGAGGGTCGAGCGACACAGTCGGATGGCTGCGCACCGAAACCCGGCCGCTCAACGGAAACGTCGTAATGCCGGGGCGGTCGGCGATGTACTCGACCCGGACGACCCCCGTCAGCGGCCCGTCATGTTCACGGGCGATGGGCAGGTCGAGCAGCATCCGTCCGTTCCCCGGCAAGAGATCGCCCTGCCAGGCGAGCCAGACCACCGTATAACCGCGGCGCATCAGAAAGCCGTTTCCGGCATGTGCCGAGGCGTGCGGATCGTTCGAGACCGGAGCGTCGTTGAAGAACTGCAGCATCCGCTTGTTGCCGCGGTTGCCGTAGTCGAAGAACAGTCGATGATTGCTCCGATCCGGATCGACCGGCTTTAGGATCGAGAAATCTCCCGCGAAATGGACAAGTCCTTCCGAATCCACTGGCGCCTTGTCCAGATCGGTAATCCCGCGCTGCGCCGGAGAGTCTGGGTCGACGGCGAAATTCGCCCGCCCGACGAGCCGCTCATAGGCGCCGACCGCACCGAATTCGTAGGCCTCGGCGAAGGGGAAGCGCCGGGTAGTCGACAGATCTATTCGGTTGGTCATTTTGCCGCCTCTTCTCCTCGGACCAACCGATGATCGGCAAAGATTGCGTGCGACTCAACCCGGTACTGGGATTTGCGGCTGCTCCACC
>DATNKF010000350.1:0-12108 GCA_035603555.1 Allostellaceae bacterium | reverse complement strand
TATTGCGCCCGGGGCGGCGGCGTAATCCCCATCAGCTTTTCTACGGCTAGTGCGAAGGCATGCTCCTGGCACATTGGCGATACGTAGTCGAGCCGGTCGAAGTACGGGATCGCTTGCAGGTACGTCTTGTGTTCGATCAATTTTTCGGTCCCGCGATGCAGCAGGCCGATATGTGGATCAGCGCGTTCGACGACCTCGCCGTCCATCTCCAGGACAAGCCGCATCACACCGTGCGCCGCCGGGTGCTGCGGACCGAAATTCATCATGAAGTTCCTGATCCGCGGCGGACCTTCGAGCTCTTCGGCGATCTCCTCCTGACGCTGATCGCTCATCGCCCGCTCTGTCCTTCGGGTTCACCGGCACTGGGCGTGGCCTTTTCATCGCCGGGCAGGATCTTGTCCATCCCCTCCCAGGGCGACAGGAAATCAAAACTGCGGAACTCCTGCTGCAGACGGACCGGTTCGTAGACGACGGCCTTCTGGTCCTCGTCGTAGCGCAGCTCGACATATCCGGTGAGCGGAAAATCCTTGCGCAACGGGTGACCCTCGAAACCGTAATCGGTCAAGATTCGGCGCAGGTCCGGATTGCCGGCGAAATAAATTCCAAACAGATCCCAAGCCTCACGCTCCCACCAACCGGCACTGCTGAAGATATCGACCGCAGACGGCACCGGCTGCTCCTCGTCGGTATCAACCTTCAAACGTACGCGCTGGTTAAGGGGCATACTCAGGAGGTGATAGACGACCTCAAAACGCAACGGGCGGTCTGGGTAGTCGACGCCGCAAATGTCGCACAATACCGTGAAGCGGCAGCTGGGATCGTCCCGCAGAAAAATCAGAACCCGCGGCAAGGACTCGCGCACAACGTGACAGCACAACTCGCCGGCGATGATCTCTGTGGTGATTAAGGCGTCGGGCAGCGCCGCCGCGAGATGCTCGGCTAGGGCCTTGAGTTTTTTATCCATCGAGCGGATCAGCGGGCGAAATTGCGGGTCCGCCGTATCTTCTTTTGCAGCAACAGGATGCCGTAGAGCAACGCCTCAGCCGTCGGCGGGCAACCCGGTACATAGATGTCGACCGGTACGATCCGGTCGCAGCCGCGAACGACCGAGTACGAATAATGATAATAACCGCCGCCATTGGCGCAGGAGCCCATTGAGATGACCCAGCGCGGTTCGGCCATTTGATCATAGACCTTGCGGAGCGCCGGCGCCATCTTGTTGCATAGGGTGCCGGCGACGATCATGACGTCCGATTGGCGCGGGCTGGCGCGGAAAACTACCCCGAAGCGATCGAGGTCGTAGCGGCTGGCGCCGGTGTGCATCATCTCGACGGCGCAACAGGCGAGCCCGAAGGTCATCGGCCACAACGACCCCGTCCGCGCCCAGTTCACGAGATTGTCGAGCGTGGCAACGATGAAGCCCCGGTCCTCGGCCTCCTGTGTCGCGGCTCTCAGCAACAGGTCGCTCTCGCGGCCGGGCGGAATTGGTCGAGCGGGCGTGCCGATTACTCCCATTCCAGCGCCCCCTTCTTCCATTCATAGATAAATCCAATAGTCAGTACGGCAAGGAACACGATCATCGACCAGAAGCCGAATGCGCCCAGATCAGCCAAGGCCACCGCCCAGGGAAAGAGGAAAGCGACCTCCAGGTCAAAAATGATGAACAGAATTGCTACGAGGTAGTAGCGGACATCGAAGCGGATCCGAGCACCGTCAAACGGGTCGAAGCCGCATTCGTAGGGCGACAGTTTTGCTACGTCCGGTCGCTGCCGGGCCACCACGAACGACGCCGCGACCATCGCAGCGGAGATGCCGCCGGCTATTGCCAGGAATACGAGGATCGGGAAGTAGTCGCGGAGCAGGCTTTCCATCGCATGACTAAAGGTGGTGTCGCCGCAGCCGGCGGGCTGACCTCAGCCGGGTCCCGCGCTCCGCGATCGATGGCGGGAGCGACGGGGCTCGAACCCGCGACCTCCGGCGTGACAGGCCGGCGCTCTAACCAACTGAGCTACGCCCCCGCGGCCTCGATCCCAGGAAGGCAGTCCTACTGCTCCCTCCGAGGGGTGTCAAGGCGCAGCCCGATCCGCATCCGTATAAGGCGGAGATGGTGGGCGATGAGGGACTCGAACCCCCGACCCCCTCGGTGTAAACGAGATGCTCTGCCAGCTGAGCTAATCGCCCGGCGACCGCCTTATCGCACCCGCGCATGTGCCCTCCCCGCCCTCGGCGGGTCGGATAGCGTTAATTAAGCGAGTCGCGCAATCCCTTACCCGGCTTGAATTTCGCCTGCTTCGAAGCGGCGATCTTGATTTTTTCGCCGGTGCGTGGATTGCGCCCTTCGGAGGCTGCCCGAGATGCGACTGAGAATGTGCCGAAGCCGACGAGGCGCACCTCGTCGCCGCCTTTCAAGGCCTCCGCGATGGCATCAAATACCGCGTCGACAGCCTTGCTCGCCTCCGCTTTTCTGAGTTCGGTCTTGCCTGCCACGTTGTCGACGAGTTCGTTTCTGTTCACGGGTAGCCCCCCTGAGCGAGTGTGCCGGATCGTTGCTGCCTATTCGCCGGAAAGTTTAGAGCGCAGCAGCGGACCGGTCAACTGTGCTGCCGACTGAGAATCGAAGCGATATTCGGGCATTACCGCCCGTTGTGGATGCACCATCTCACTCCGTCGCACAGATGACACAGGGAGCAAAGTGATCAATGCGTTACCAGTCCCGAGCGCTCTTCGCCAGTTGCGGGAATCACCGGCTCTGCTTCGCCTTCCTCGGGCCACGCTACAGGGGTCAGCGGCGATGCGAGGGCGTTGCCGAGCAATTCATCGACGGTGCCGACTGGAATGATCTTCAATCCCCGCTTTACGTTATCGGGAATCTCAGCGAGATCCTTTTCATTCTCCTTCGGGATCAGCACGGTCTTTAGTCCACCGCGGAGCGCCGCAAGAAGTTTTTCTTTGAGGCCGCCGATCGGCAGAACCCGGCCGCGAAGCGTGATCTCGCCCGTCATCGCGATGTCGCGCTTGACCGGGATTCCAGTCAGTACCGAAACGATCGACGTCACCATTGCAACCCCGGCCGACGGCCCATCCTTCGGCGTGGCGCCCTCCGGGACGTGCACGTGGATATCCTTCTTCTCGAAGATGGTCGGTTTGATCCCGAAGGCGTAGCTGCGCGACTTGACATAGCTTTCCGCCGCCTGAACCGACTCCTTCATGACATCGCCGAGCTTGCCGGTCGCGGTGACGCGCCCCTTGCCGGGTAGCGTAACGGCCTCGATGGTCAACAGCTCGCCGCCGACCTCGGTCCAGGCGAGCCCGGTGGTGATCCCGACCATGTCCTCGGTCTCGGCCTCACCAAAGCGGAACCGACGCACCCCGGCGTACTTTTCGAGATTACGCCGCGTCACGGTCACCCGATCGCCCTTCTTCATCAAGATGTCTTTGATCGCCTTGCGGGTCAGATTGGCGATCTCGCGCTCGAGATTGCGGACTCCGGCCTCGCGCGTGTAGTAGCGAATAATGTCGCGCACAGCCTCGTCGCTGATCGCCCACTCGTTTTTCTTCAAGCCGTGCGCTGACGTTTGCTTGGGGATGAGATGCCGCCGGGCGATCTCAACCTTTTCATCCTCGGTATAGCCCGGGATACGGATGATCTCCATCCGATCCATCAGTGGCTGCGGAATCCGCAAGGTGTTCGCTGTGGTGACGAACATCACATCCGACAAGTCGTAATCGACCTCGAGATAATGATCGTTGAACGCGGAGTTCTGCTCGGGATCGAGCACCTCGAGCAGGGCGGAAGACGGGTCGCCGCGCCAATCGGCACCAAGTTTGTCGACCTCGTCGAGCAAGAAGAGCGGGTTCGACGACTTCGCCTTCTTCATGCCCTGCAGCACCTTACCCGGCATCGAGCCGATGTAGGTGCGGCGATGGCCGCGGATCTCGGCCTCGTCACGCACGCCGCCAAGCGACATCCGCACGAAATTGCGTCCGGTCGCGCGCGCTACCGACTTGCCAAGCGATGTCTTGCCTACCCCGGGCGCCCCGACCAGGCACAAGATCGGACCCTTCATCTTCTTCATGCGCTGCTGGACAGCAAGGTATTCAAGGATGCGCTCCTTGACCTTCTCGAGCCCAAAATGATCGGCGTTGAGAACTTTTTCAGCACCTTTAATGTCGCGCTTGATCTTGGTACGATTTTGCCAGGGGACTGACAGCAGCCAATCGAGATAATTGCGGACGACTGTCGCCTCGGCCGACATCGGGCTCATGCTCTTGAGCTTTCTTAGCTCGGCTATTGCTTTGTCGCGGGCCTCTTTGGAGAACTTGGTCTTGGTGATGCGCTCCTCGAGCTCGGCCATCTCGTCACGACCATCCTCGCCTTCGCCGAGTTCCTTTTGGATCGCCTTCAGCTGCTCGTTCAAGTAGTACTCACGCTGGGTTTTCTCCATTTGCCGCTTGACTCGATTCCGGATCCGCTTTTCGACCTGAAGGACCCCGATCTCTCCCTCCATGTAGCCGAACACCTTCTCGAGCCGCTCGGCAACCGCCTCGGTCTCGAGAAGTTCCTGTTTCTCGGGGATCTTCAAGGTCAAGTGCGAAGCGACGGTATCGGCGAGCTTGCCCGGCTCTTCTATTTGATTGATCGAGACCAGCACCTCCGGCGGAATTTTCTTATTGAGCTTGATGTACTGCTCGAATTGCGAGACCACGGTCCGCGCGAGCGCCTCGGTCTCCTGCTGCACTCCCGCCTTCTCGCCAATAGTGTCGGCGAAGGCCTGGAAGAACTGCTCGTTGTCCGCGAAGCGCTCGATGCGGGCACGGTGCCTGCCCTCCACCAGTACTTTAACGGTACCGTCAGGCAGCTTCAGCAACTGGAGCACGGTGCCCACCGTGCCCACTGTAAAGATGTCTGCGGTCGAGGGATCGTCCTGGGCAGCGTTCTTCTGAGTGACGAGGAGGATCTGTTTGTCGTCCTTCATCACGTCCTCGAGCGCCCGCACTGACTTCTCGCGCCCGACGAACAGCGGCACGATCATGTGCGGAAACACTACGATGTCGCGAAGCGGCAGAACCGGGTAGAGCGCACCGCGCGCATGTTCTGACATGAGCCCTCATCAGCAAAGGATCGTCCCGGGTCGCACCCGGAACAGGAGGAACACGAGTAGCATTCTAAGGTTGGCTTGATTACGCCGGCAGTCAAGCCGCCCTGCGGCAGCTGCGACCCACCGTTGCACGAAGCGATCAATCTCCGGTGCCGACATCGCCCCGGCGATCGGAATAGATGTGGAGCGGTCTCGCCCGCCCCTCGACGACCTCTCGATTGATAACAATCTCGCTGACACCGACAAGGCTCGGCAGCTCGAACATGGAATCGAGCAGGATCGCTTCGAGGATCGACCGCAGCCCGCGGGCCCCGGTTTTCCGTAATATCGCTTTGTGTGCAACGGCTTTTAGAGCCTCGTCGTTCAATTCGAGGCGAACGTCTTCCATCTCGAACAACCGCTGATACTGCTTGACGAGGGCGTTTTTGGGCTTCGTGAGGATGTCGACCAACACCGTCTCGTCGAGGTCGTCGAGCGTAGCAATGACCGGAAGACGGCCGACGAATTCGGGGATCAAGCCGAACTTCAGGAGATCCTCCGGTTCGAGATCCTTCAAAATTTCTCCTGTCTTGCGCTCGTCAGGCCCGCGCACCTCGGCGCCAAAGCCGATCGAGGTGCCCTGTCGGCGTTGGGCTATGATTTTCTCGAGCCCGGAAAAGGCGCCGCCGCAGACAAACAGAATGTTGGTGGTATCGACTTGGAGGAATTCTTGCTGCGGATGCTTGCGGCCGCCTTGCGGCGGCACCGACGCGATCGTGCCTTCCATGATCTTGAGCAGGGCTTGCTGGACGCCTTCGCCCGATACGTCGCGTGTGATCGACGGATTATCGGACTTGCGAGAAATCTTGTCGACCTCATCGATGTAGACGAT
The DNA here is from genome assembly GCA_035603555.1 of Allostellaceae bacterium. Classification (GTDB taxonomy): domain Bacteria; phylum Pseudomonadota; class Alphaproteobacteria; order ATCC43930; family CGMCC-115725; genus AP-15. Next base: position 6,138 of record DATNKF010000350.1, on the reverse strand, counting down.
CCCGCGCTGCGCGCGCTCGACGTTGTAGTCGGCGGCCTGCAGCAGCTTGAGGATGATATTCTCGACATCCTCTCCGACATAGCCGGCCTCGGTCAGCGTGGTCGCATCCGCCATCGTGAAGGGCACGTCGATGATCCGCGCCAGCGTCTGGGCAAGCAGGGTTTTGCCAGAGCCGGTCGGACCGACCAGCAGGATGTTCGACTTAGCCAGCTCAACGTCGTTATTCTTTGCGCCGTGGGCCAGACGCTTGTAGTGGTTGTGCACGGCAACCGAAAGGACGCGCTTGGCGTGGTCTTGTCCGATTACGTAGTCGTCCAGCACCCTGCAGATGTCGCGCGGTCCTGGGACGCCGTCGCGCGACTTGACCAGCGTCGTTTTGTGCTCCTCACGGATGATGTCCATGCAGAGCTCGACACATTCGTCGCAGATAAAGACGGTGGGCCCAGCAATCAGCTTCCGCACCTCGTGCTGGCTCTTGCCACAAAACGAGCAGTAGAGTGTGTTCTTTGAATCGCTACCGCTAGATTTGGTCATCGCCACTCCGTCGCCGGCGGCCCGGCCCCCGGTTGCACAAGTATATGTGCTCCTGGCCGATCAACAACCAGTTAATCATATGGTCTGATGGTATAATCTTGTCATCGTCAAGCGCGCGCCCGCTCCTACTTGAAGCCTCGCTCCGACTCCTCACGACCGGGCCGGCTCTCGACCACCTCGTCGATCAGGCCGAACTCCATCGCCTCGATCGGCGACAAAAACTTATCGCGCTCGAGCGCGCTTTGGATCGCTTCGAGAGGCTGGTTGGTGTGCTTGACGTAAATTTCGTTGAGCCTCGCCCGCAAGGCCAAGATCTCTCGCGCCTGGATCTCGATGTCGGTAGCCTGTCCCTGCGCCCCGCCCGAGGGCTGATGGATCATGATCCGAGAGTTCGGCAGTGAGTAGCGCTTGCCCTTGGCGCCGGCGGCCAGCAGCAGCGAGCCGGCGGAAGCGGCCTGACCGATGCATACCGTCGCCACCGGCGAGCGTATGTACTGCATAGTATCGTAGATCGCGAGGCTGGACGTGACGACGCCGCCTGGCGAGTTGATGTAGAAATTGATGTCTTTGTTAGGGTTGTCTGCCTCCAGAAATAGCAGTTGTGCACAAATGAGGCTGGCGACAGCATCGTGGATCGGTCCGACCAGGAAGATGATCCTTTCCTTCAGCAGGCGAGAATAGATGTCATAAGCCCGCTCGCCGCGATTCGTCTGTTCGACGACCATCGGGACTAGGTTGTTCATGTATTGTTCAAAGTGCTCGGACATTTAGCGCCTCCTTGGCAAAGCCGTGCAGTTGGAATGGCTCAATCCGGCACCGCATCTTCTCCGGCAGGCTCGGGCATGGCCAGCAGTTCCTGCGGGGTGATTTTGCGTTCTCCGATCTTTGCCAGCTCCACGATGAAGTCGATCACCTTGTCCTCGAAGATCGGCGCCCGAAGGGTATCGATTGCGCCGGGGTTCTGACGATAGAAGTCGAGGACCTGGCGCTCGTAACCCGGGTGCCGTCGCGCCTCGCGGGTAATCGCCTGGTTCACCTCGTCCGGGGTCACGGTAATGTTGTTCCGCCGTCCGACCTCTGCAAGCAGCAGACCGAGCCGTACCCGGCGCTCGGCTATCTTGCGGAATTCGGCTTTCGACGACTCCTCGCTCTCGCCCGAACCATCGGGCTCCGCTGCGGCCGGGCTTGTGTCGGCGCCACTTTCCTCTGCGGCCGCCGACGGCGCATCGATGGTAGCCTCCCGTTGCGTCGAGACCTTCTGAGCCTGGTACTGCCTCCAGATGTTGTCGAACTCGATATCGACCATCCCCGGCGGAACGGCGAAGTCGCAACCCTCCGCCAATTTGTCGAGCAGCGCCCGCTTCAAGCGCAATCGGGAAGCCGCGTCATAATCCCGCTGCATCTGCTGCCGCAGTTCCTGCCGGAGCTCCGCGAGGCTCTCGAGCCCGACCGCTCGGCCGAGCTCGTCGTCGAGCGTGATCGGCAGGCGCTCGCGGACTTCCTTCACATCGACCGTGAAGAGCCCGTCCTTTCCAGCAAGATCAGCCGCCGCGTAATCCTCAGGGAAGGTCACTTGTACCGTCCGCTGCTCGCCGGCGGCGGCACCGACCAGCTGGTCCTCGAAGCCGGGAATGGAACTGCCGGCACCGAGCACGATCTGTCGATCTTTGCCACCGGCACCCGCAATCTCCTTCTCGCCGATCTTGCCCTCGACGTCGACAACAACAATATCGCCCAGCTCGGCGGGGCGCTCGACTATCTCGGATTTGCGCTGCTGCTCGGCGATGCGCTCGATTGCGCGGTCGACATCCTGATCCGGAACCTCAACCACGAGCCGCTCGACGGCGAGGTCGGCGAAGCTCGGCTCGGGGATCTCCGGCAACAGCTCGACAGCCATTTTGTATTCCAGATCGGCGCCTTCACCGGCCGATACGATGTCGACCTTCGGCGGCAGGGCCGGGCGCAAATTGCGCTCGCTGATGGCTTCGGCCGAGCTGGCTTGGAGAGTGCTCTGCAGCACCTCGCCGCGCACCGACGGGCCGAAGCGCTTGCGCAAGATCTGCATCGGCACTTTGCCGGGACGAAACCCCGGCAGTCGCACCTGCCGGCCCAACTCGTCCAGCCGGCGAGTAATCTCCTGCTCCAAGTCGCCCGCCGGCACGGTGATCGTGAATTCGCGTTTGAGGCCGTCGGCGCTGATTTCTGTCACTTGCATGAAGCGGAGCCCGTAGTTATCGAGACGTACCCTCCCCCGGACCGCGCCATGGTGCGGGCGGGGGGATTTGAACCCCCACGATTTACATCGCTGGAACCTAAATCCAGTGCGTCTGCCAATTCCGCCACGCCCGCGGCTATCTCTGCCGGAACCGACCCTCCGGCCCGATCCGGGCCCGTTCTTAGCACAGCCATCCGCTGCACCATAGACGAGGCGCATCGAATTGATCCGGCATCTGACGCGACCAAAACAGGAAGGACCACCGCAAGGTTCTCAGGCAGATCGCACCAAATTGCGGATCGCACTCGCCGCGACCACCCGCCCTTCTCCGCGATAGGCCTCGTGATTCGCTTCAATATCGGCGAGACGGTAAAGATAATTGACCATGATTCCCGCGGATTGTTGGATACCCTTATCGGAGACATCGCCTAGCCAGTTCAACCGCTCGACCCGCGCTCCGTTGCTCAGGTGAAAATGGGCGACCTGGTCAAGTGCCCGGCCGGAGGAGGCCTTCTCGCGCAGCAGGTACCATGCGCAGAGGCGGATCAGCGGATCCCGCAGCACAGCCGCGACCCTTGGATCGGCATGGCGATCGAGCAGGGCCGGAAGATCCGTTTCTGAAGCTCCCTCGCCTATCGCTTCGATCGCCGTCCGCTCGGCCGGCAGCAGCAGATCGTCCCGCCCGACCCGACCCTGCCCCTCGAGCCACCCGCGAAAACCGGGAACCGGGGAGAGTGTAGCGAACACCTTCAGGCGAGGCAGCTCGATCGCCAGCGCATCCACGACGCGCTTGATCAGAAAGTCGCCAAAGCTGATCCCGGCGAGGCCGCGCTGGCAGTTTGAGATTGAGTAGAAGATCGCGGTATCGGCCAGGTGGGGATCGGTGATCGGAGCTGCCTCGTCGAGCAGGGCCTGGATGTCACCAGTCATGCCGTTCACCAGTGCAACCTCGACGAAGATCAAGGGTTCGTCCGGCATGCGGGGATGAAAGAAGGCGAAGCACCGGCGATCCGCCTCCAGCCGGTTTTTCAGATCGGTCCAGCCGCGGATCTCGTGAACAGCTTCATAGGCCATCAGCTTTTCGAGCAGCGCCGCAGGTGATTCCCAAGTGATTCGCCTGAGCTCGAGAAAGCCGATGTCGAACCAGTTGGCGAGCAACCGCTTCAGGTCCTCGTCGAGGCCAGCAAGCAGGGGATCGCGTTGTCCCAAATCGATCAGTTCCGCACGCCGATCGACGAGAAACTTGACCCCCTCGGGAAGCGCGTTGAACCGGCGCAGCAAGGTAATGCGCGGCGGCTCCAGGGCGGCGCGCAACGCCCGTTCGGCGCCAGCACGCTCGCCCGACCCCGCGGTGTTAGTCAGCGCGCGGCAGCGGCGATCGATTTCGACGCGGTCGACATCGAATTCGGACGCGAGCAGCTGGAGAAACCGCTCGCGCCCATCCGAATCAAGCAGCAGATAGGTGCGGCCGAGATCGGCGGCGCGAGCGCGAGCGGTGACCTCGCCGCCCCGACCGTCGAGACAGCTCAGCATCTGTTGGCGAAGTCGATCGGTGTCGTAGCCAGCGGTGTCGGGCCTGGGCGCACCAGCCAGCACACCACGCGCCGATTCGGCGATCTCGCGCCAAGCGCTCCGCAGGTTGGTCAAGGTCCGATCGAAGACGCCTTCGAAAAAACCGGAGGGAACGGGATCGGTCATGACGCCTCGGATAGGCCGGAACGGCCCGGACGAGACGCGAGAACGCAACCGCCGTCAATCCTAAAAGAGCTTAGCGCCATGATCCCATCGGGCGCTCGCTCAGCTGTCGCCGGCCCACCTCCCGAAGCACGACAGCCAACTCCTCGACGAGATCCTCCGAGATCAGAGCGGGCCCGATCCGGCAGGCGGCATCGCCGTGCATCCAGGCCGCCGCGGCGGCCGCCGCGAACGGCTCCATCCCTTGGGCAAGGAGCCCGACGACGATCCCTGCCAGGACATCGCCGCTGCCGGCGGTCGCCAGCTCGGGCGGCGCGTTCGCGTTGATCGCAGCGCGGCCGTTCGGGGCGGCGATAACCGTGTCGGCGCCCTTCAGGAGAATAACGGCGCCGCTTTGCCGAGCTGCGCGCCGCGCCCGCTCCAGCTTGCTGCCGGCCGCGTCGAACAGACGGCCAAATTCGCCTTCGTGCGGGGTCATCACGCAGGGTGAGCGGATCGCCGAGAATAATCTGTCGGGCTGGTCGGAAAACGAGGTCAGCGCATCGGCGTCGAGCACCGTGCGCTTTTCCGCCGCGAGCACCGCCAGGGTCTTCTCACGGGTCTCGGCGCCGACCCCAGCGCCAGGACCGAGCAGCGCGGCGTTGCGTCTCCGGTCTTCAACGAGAGCGCGGAAATCCTCGAGACCGCCGACCGGATCAACAATGACGCCGGTCAGCGCCGCCGCATAAATCGGGAATATGGCCTCGGGTGCTGCCAGGGTGACAAGCCCGGCGCCAATCCGAGCGGCACTCCTTGCCGCCAGCCGGGCCGCTCCGGTCATCCTGGCTCCGCCGAGAACGAGGGCGTGCCCGCGGGTGTATTTGTGGCTTTCGAGGCCGGGCCGGGGTAATTCGCCGAGCCACCAGGCGGGCTCGTTGGCGCCGGTGTCCGGGACGACATCATCGAGAACCGCCTCGGCAATGCCGATCTGCACGACTACGATCTCGCCGCAACGGCCGCGGCCGGGCAGCAACAGATGACCTGGTTTTCTGCGAAAGAAGGTGACGGTCACTGTTGCCCACGGTGCAGCCCCGCGCACCTCGCCGCTCGCCCCGTCGACGCCGCTCGGCACGTCGATCGCGACCACCGGCAACCGGCGCTCCCCGAGCGCGGCAATGACCGCCGCAGTCATGCCGTCGACCGGGCGCGTCAGCCCGGCGCCAAAGATGCCGTCGACGACGAGCTCGGCGCCGTCGAGCGCCGCCGGCGCCAGCGGCTCGACTGGCCCCCGCCAGCGGGCGGCGGCTTCGGCCGCATCGCCACGCAGCGCCGCGCGCTCGCCCAGCGCCGCCACCCGCACCGCCCAGCCCCGCTCGGCGAGCAGGCGCGCCGCGACGAAGCCGTCGCCGCCATTGTTCCCCGGTCCGCAGAGGATGACGACGGGTCGCAGCGACCAGCGCCGCGAGACGGCGTCCGCGACGCCGCGGCCCGCATTCTCCATCAGGGTCATGCCCGGGATGCCGCCGGCGATCGTCAGCCGGTCGGCCTCGCCCATCTGCTGCGGCGTCAAGAGCGCATGACGGCGCCAGCCCGCCGGAGAAATCGTCATGGCCGAGATGTGGGGAGGGCACCTTGAGCGAAGAAGCCCAAGCTTGACGCCACCCCTGCGAATCGCTACCTCCAGCCCCGGCGGCGGGTGTAGCTCAGCTGGTTAG
>DATNKF010000349.1:0-4183 GCA_035603555.1 Allostellaceae bacterium | reverse complement strand
GGCGGCGGCTGCTTCCGGGTCTTGCTGTTGGTCTCGACGACCTTCAGCACGACGACCTTTGGCGGGAGGCTTTCCGGGAGGTTGATTTCGGCGCGATCGATGGTTAGGGGTGCTGTGACCTTCGGCGCGGTCAGCGGACCGGCGATCGATACCGTTCCGCTCGCCGTGGCCACCGCCTCGTCGCGCGCGGCGATACGGAAATTGGCCAATGTTGCGGAGAGCTCCGCGGTCGGCCCGGAGGCGCCCCGCAAAACGACATTGCCCTGCGCGTTGAGGCTGCCGCTCGCGCTGTCTGCGGCCGAAAACGAAGTAAGGATAAAACGATCGCGATCGCCGACGAGGTCGGCCTGCATCTTGGTCAGAGCCGCTCCCGTCGCGAAATTCTCGTAGCGCGCGTCGGAGAGCCTGAGGCGGCCGCTCGCGGCCGGAGCGGCGACCGTGCCGCCGACCACAATGTCGGCCGCGAAATTGCCGCTGACCCGATCCTCGCCGAGCGGCAGCAGATCGGCCAGATGCTCGAGCTGTCCGGCGCCCTGGAGCTGCAGGCTCAGCCGGCCTTCGGGCGGCACCGAAATCCCGAGCGGTGATGGGGTCAACAACAGCGGCGCTGACCCGGCAAAGTTGATCGTGTCCCCTTTGAGGCCAGTCACCTGCCCCTTCAAATCGATGCTTCGCCCGTTCCAATTACCGTCGACGCCGAGCCCCAGGCTCGGCAGCTGCGAATGTTTCGAGGAAGCAAGAGTGAGCTCGCGCGCGTTCACGGATATACGGCCTTGCGGCGCGCGCAGAGTTCCGCCGAGGGTCGCGGCGATGGTTAGGCTGCCTCGCGCTTTGGGGTAGCCGAAAAGCCGGCCGCCCGAGGCGATCGGCAAATTCGCGGCATTCAGCGTCAAAGATACCGATTCGCCCCGAACGCCGCCGCTGCCGGTGATCCGACCGGTCCCGAAATCGAGCGCGAGGCCGGAGAAGGCGAGGTCGCCTCCGCGTTTCGACAGCGTCAGGGGCTGCTCGAGAAGTATCCGGTCGCTGTCGAGCGTCCCGGTGAGCCGCGTCAGACGCAGCTCCATCCGGCCAGGCTCGAGCCCTGCTTCGCCCGCCAGAGCCATCGTCAATGGCTTGCCCTTGGCATCGCCTTGGAAGGCAAAGCGGCCCGGTCGCGGCGCATCGAGCGCCAATGATGCAGAGCTGAGTTCGCTTGCGCCGAAATTCGCCGAGGTCAGCGAAAGACGCCCCGTTCCCGACGGGGCTCGCAAAATATCGGCGAACCGCGCTGTCACGTCGATGCGGCCAACCCCGATGCGCGAGGACCCGGTCCCCGCAGTAAGCCGGGTTCCGGTTAGGGAAAGATCGAGGAGTTGACCGCCACGCGCCTCGAGCCCGACACCGAGATCGAGATTGCCGGCGAGTGGCATGCCGGCCAGCTTGGACCAGCGCGCCAGATCGGGGGCGCGCCCGGCGATCGAACCTCGGATCAGACCGGTGTCGAGGGCGATCCGCAGGCTGCCCTCGATCACGCTGTCCGCTGCGGTCAGGCGAAAACGCGGGAGCACCAGTTCCGAGCTCCCTTTTGGCTCGGCCGCGAGCGCTAATGACCCGTCGAGCCCGTAGGCGCGATAAGTGCCGTCGAGTACTGCCTTTGGCTCGGCGAGGTCGGCGACCTCGCCGGCGAGCCGCAGCCGCTCGATCCTTGCTCCGCCGGAGGCGATGTCGCGGGCTTCGACCTCGCTCTTGAGCCGTAGGTGATCGAGCGCTCCCTCGGCATGGATATGGGCCGATACCGCACCCGCCATTTCGCTGCCGAGCGCAGCGCCGAGTGGCTTTAACCGCGGCAATTCGAGCGCCAGCGCCGCAGCGAGGCGGTTCGAAGCGGGATCGAACCGCGCATCACCCGACAGGATCACCGCGTCGCCCGCGATGGCAAGCTGGTCCACGACCAGCGCCCCTGCAGAGTTCCACTGGAAGGAGCTGGTCATCGTCACGGCGTCGCCGAGCAGCGCGTCGCCGGCTGCGATCCCGGTCCGCAAGCCTTTCGCGGAACCGCGGAGGCTTGTTTTGAACCCGGCCGCGCCCTCCCGGGCGGCATCGGCCGCAAGCTCGATCGAGCCCGAGAGTGCGCGACCGGCGAGGCTGGAGAAGGGGCGCAGGTCGGCTATCGACAACTGCGCCCCGCCCTCGATTGCCTGCCCGCCCTCGGTGAGTTGCCCCGCGCCGGCAAGCGCGAGGCCAGCGCCTTCGGCGGAGAAGCGGGTCAAATCGACGACGCTGCCGTCGCGGGCGGCAATCGCCTCGACCGACCAGTCGATGTCCCGGCCGAGCTCGGGCGGCACGGTCATTCCCTCGGGCGTGACGATCCCTTCGACCCGGCCCTGTGCCACGAATTCGATCCGCGTGTACGGGCTGTCGAGGCCGCCGGTCGGCTTGGCCGAAACCTTCGCCGCGATTTGGTCCGCTCCCGCGGAGCCGAGACGGATCCCGCTCCCCGACAGATTGAGGTCGAAGGCGGGTCGGCTCTCAGTGCCGGTTACCGCAACCGACAGGGAAGCCGAGCCGTTGAGCTGCGGCCCGAGGAAGCCCTCCAATGGCGCGAGCGCCGGCACATTTGCCCGAAAATGCGCTGCAACGGCTTTCTCGGCGCCGCCGAAAGCGGCATCGCCCGTCAATTTCCCTGCCGCGCTGTCGATCGACAGAGGGTCGACCACGATTTGATCGGCGAATGTCACGTGTAGCGAGAGCGCGATGCGGTCGCCGACGAGGGGCGCAAGCTCCGCCGGGAGGAGCGGAGCCAATGCCGCCTCGCCGGAGAGCCCGAGGACGGTTTGGGCGGTGACGGCGAGCGTTACATCCGCATCGAAATGGGCGAGCGAGCCGGCCGAGGCGGCGACCCGTCCGTGCCAATCCGCAAGCGGTCCGGTTCCGCCGACCGACAGCGCGACCGGCTGGCGGTCCGTGCGTCCGAGCACACGGTCGAGCAGGACGCCGCTAGGCTCGCTCGCCGCGAGCTGAAGCTTCAAGACCGGGGTGTCTCCGGAAAGCTCCATCGCGAATACGATCTTGCCGGTAGAATCGTCGGTGCGGTGGATATCGAGCGCGACCTGTGCCGTCTCGCCGGCGAGCCGGGCACTGCCTTCCACCGTTGCGACCAAACTGTCGCCCAACACCGGGGGCGCGAGCGCGAGGCGGCCGATCGAAAGCCGGTCGACAACGACGCCGACGGGGAGGCGCGGAACCTTGAGGTATTCGGTAAGCGGCGTCGTCGATGGCGCGGTAGAGGATCGCGCCATATCGATCGCGGCGAAGCGTAGCGACCGGATATGCAACCGTCCGGCCAGCAATGCGGCTGCCGAGATGTCGAGCCCGAAATCGTGCAGGGTAAGATAGGTGCCGTCGCGATCGCCGATCTCAATCCGCTCAACCTTTAGACCCAGCGGCACGAACCCGTCGAGCCCTTGCATTGTGACAGCGAAATCTGGACTGCTCACGCTTTGGGCGACGGTCTTCTCCAGCCAAGACTTCCCCGGTTGAGTCTGCAGCAGGCCAAAAGCCGCGAGGAGGACCACGATCAACAAGCCGAGCGCTATGCCCAACCAGCGAAGGATCCTTCCCGCGGCGCGCATCAGAAGGCCTGACCGAGGCTGATATAGACCTGGATCGGCGAGTCGCCGCTGCGCTTGTGCAGCGGGGTCGCCAAGTCTATCCGCAGCGGCCCGAAGGCGGTGTAGTAGCGCAGGCCCAGGCCGACCCCATAGAGAGGAGTGCGGCCAACCTGCGGCGCCGGGCTCTCGTAATAGCTGCCGGCATCGACGAACGGGACGATGCCGATGGTTTCGGTGATCTTGATCCGGGCTTCCAAGTTGAGCACCAAACTTGATCTCCCGCCGATCGGTACGTTGCCCCTGTCGAGCGGTCCCGCCATCTGATAGCCGTAGGGGCGGATCGATCCGCCACCCCCGGCATATATCCGTTGGTCGGCGGGAAGCGGCGACAGCGGGGCGCCGTAGAGCGAGCCGAGCGCCAGCCTGCCGGCGAGGATCGTACCATCCTCGGAACCCAGCCCCCAATAGGTGCTTCCCGAGACCAGATTTGTTACAAAAGTCAAATTCGACCCGGCGAATGTGTGGGCCGGTCTGACGGCGAGCTCCGCGCGATAGCCGGTGGTCGGGTTCAGCAAATTATCGGTTCTGTC
>DATNKF010000348.1:0-3771 GCA_035603555.1 Allostellaceae bacterium | reverse complement strand
CCCTGCTTGAACGGGTCGGGGATCGGCGAATTGTTGACCTCGGTTTCGTAACGGCTGCCGGTCCAGTAGTTCCACTCCGTATCGACAAAGACGAACTGAGCCTTCGGAAACGCCAGCGCGCCCGATTTCGTCACCAAGCCGCCGATATGGTCGAGGTGACCGTGCGACGTCACGACCAGATCTATGCTCTCCGGCGTGATTCCGGCCCGGCGCAGGTTCGCCTCGAGCCCGGGAAAGCTGCCGAAGGATGGGCCGAGTTTCTCACCAAAGCCGGTATCGACAAGGATACGCTCCCCTCCCGTGTCGACCACCAAGATGTTGCTCGTGAATTGGATCACCGGCTGCATGAAGTTTGCCTTCAACACCGGAGCGAGTTCAGCTTCAGAGGCGTTCATAGCGAGGATCGGCCCGACCGGAATCTCACCATAGCCATCCGAGATCACGGTCGCCTGAAAGTCGCCGATCTTGAAGCGATAGAAGCCATTGCCGTTTAGGGGTTCCGCGCCGGCTTGACGGGCGTCCTCGGCCCGGGCCGAGGCGGGGGTGAGCAATTGATGCAGTGTGGCAAGAAGGTTGCGCCGGATGGGCGCGGACGGCACTGCGGACATGGTGCGCTCCTTGCTAAAAGAGTTGTCCGTTGCGCATGTACGATTCAACCGAATGGATAGACAAATGCCATCACCTGAAGGCGAATCTATTGGACGATGGTGTCGTCGATACTTTGGTATCAGTCGTTGCGACGGGCGGCGTGCGCGCTTCCGTCTCGATCAACGCCTCGGACAGCGCGCGCATTCCCTCGCGCAGCACATCGCGTGGCTGAGATTGTCGCCCCAAGTTAAGTTACTGCGACGGGGCGGCAGCAACCCGAGCTAAAGGAAAGCGAGCTTGAACCGCACGACCAGAGAGGGCAGGCGCCGGCATCGTGCTCGCGAGGTCGTCAGAGGTCGCGCCTCACCGCGCCCGGGGTGACTTGTCCATGCCGGGGGCGAGGCCGGGGTTGAGTTCTTCGGGACTAACAGGTGCGGCGGGTCTGGGTGTGGGAAGGGTTACGGTCGCGCCGTTCTCGTCGCCGATCCGCGGCAGGCAGCCCGGTGACAGCTGCGGACCGTGAACGATGTCAACAAGGTGATCCGCAAGCCTGGCGAAGCGCTGGCGGAGCCAGCTACCGCTTTCCCGCGCCTCGGCACCGCGGATGGTCACTGTCGCGGTCATACCCGAAACGAGGGGGACGCCGGCCGGGACATCGGTGATCCCGATGCGGACCGGAACGCGTTGCGCTAGCCGTACCCAGGTGTAGACCGGATCGACGTTTGGCAGGCCCTGGGTGCTCGGCGCGGCGTTCGAGACGCTGATGCCACGGGTCACGGTCTGGACCCGCCCCACGATCGGATCGCGATACCCCATCAGCGCCGCCTCTGCGCGGTCGCCGACGCAGACATGGGCCATCTTGGTTTCCTCGAAATAGCCGTCGATCCAGTAACTGTCGGCATCGATCACCGAGATGTTGGTCGTGCCCGCGTGAGCATAGTCGCCAACCCGCATCAGAAGATTGGTGACATAGCCGTTCACGGGACTGCGCACCTGCGTCCGCTTGAGGTTGATTTCCGCCTGGGCGATCTGCTGCTGGGCGGCGTCGAAGGCTGCCTCCGCCTGGATGGCGTTGCCGACGTATAGCTGCTGCTCCTCCGGTGTCGTGGCGAGGTCGCTGAGGTGCTGCCGGCGCGCAGCCTGGACCCGCTTGACCTGCAGGTCGGCGGCTTTCTGGCGCAGCTGCGCCTTGTTGGTGTCGAGCGCCACCTGAAAATCGAACGGATCGATGACGTAGAGCACGTCGCCCTTGTGAACGTACTGGTTGTCGACGACGCGGACTTCCGTGATCTGCCCCGACACCTGGGGCGCGATGCTTGCGACCTGCACGCGCACGCTGCCGTCTCGAGTCCAGGGCGCGGTGACATACGAATCCCAGATGACCAGCGCGGCGAGCCCGGCGAGGACGAGGATGAGCAGGGTGGCCGCTGTCTTGAGCGTTTGCCGCGCGAAGCGGGCCAGAGGACTTGGACGCGCGGACGCCGGCGCTTTCAATGGCGACTTTGGGTCGACGGGCAGACGCTCGTTTGGATCCGCGATCCGCGAACGCCCTTCCAAAGCAGCGCGAGCCTCGGCGCCGCGCTCGGCCACCCCCGCGGGCTCGGCGACGTGGGACGTCATCCGGTCATGTGAGGTAGAGCCCGGCGATTGCAAGGACACCTCCTTCTAGAACAGCACGATCAGCAGCGCGAGGATCAGGACGTAGACGCTTAGTTCCGCGACCGGCGGATTGCTGAAGGCGCGTTCGAAGCCGACGAAGTGGAGAAAGGGACGCAGCAGCGCGAAGATCGCGGTGGCGGCAGCTGCGTAAATCACGAAAGGAGCGACGAGCACCCCGCCGATCGTCAACTCCGGGAAGCTGTGCATCATGAGGGGGTTGTCCGCTGTGGATCGAGGCCGAAAGGACTCGCTTCGATCAGAAAGGCGGCCCAGATCAGATCGAGGCCCGCCGCGCGCGCTGCTGCCTGACCATCATGATCGAGCTGAGTTGCCGTGCTTGCGAGATCAGCGGCGGCCCGGCGTAGGCCAAGAGGGTCACAAGCGGCCAGAGCCGCATATCCGTCCCCAACCAGGCGCCCGCCCGTGCGAGCGGACAGTTCGGCGAGCGATGTCCAGACCCGTCGCACAGAAGCCGCGCGTCCAAAGATCTTGAGGGCCTGACGGAGGTCATCACGGCCTGCATCGTCGGCCGCCGGCTCAAGCGCGACGAGTTGCCCGATGCGGTCAGCATCCCGAAACAGGGCCTCGTCATCGAGGCGCCGGGACCGGCCACCGGCCATGACGTCGCGCATCTCCGCTCGTGCCGATGTCAGGTACCAGCGCCGCCGAAGCGCGTCGGACGTCGGGAGGACAGTCCGCAGAAGGACGAACAGCAGGATGACTGCCGCGATCGCCATCAAGCTGGAGAACAGATAGGTTTCGGGGTTATAGCTCTGCGGGTTTGTCGGCGAGAGGATCACGGGGAAAAAGACGAGCACCAGGAACGCGATCGAGGCCAGTCTCGGGTTGGGCATCGTGAACAGCAGGGCGGCGGCGAGGACGCTTGGCGCCATGCCGATCGCCAGAAGGGGAAACTGGTCGACCCCATCGAGGATCAGGAACTCCGTCACGCCCGCAAGCAGCGCGGCGATCGGCATCGCGATGACAGCGCCAGCCGCGAAGGCACTCGGGTTCGGGGTGGTGGCACTTAAGGCTATGGTGATCCCCACGAGGGCGACGCCCTGCGAGGCGAACGGCCAGCCGCCGAGGGAAAACAGGATGGCGGAGATCAGCACCGCCAGAAAAGCGCGCAGGCCGTTTCGCGCCGCCGCCCGGCGCGAGCGGTAGATCGGTGCTTGGATCCGGCGTGCAGGGTAGCGACCCGCCTGCAGGTCTTCGATGGCGTCCTGCGCCCGCCGGTTCTCGATGAGCAGATCGAGGGCATGACGGGCGAAAAGCGCGTCGTGCGGACTGGCGTCGCCAATATCCGCGTGCCGCTGCAAGCGAAGCTGCAACGTACGGCTCTCCTCCCCGAAGGCGTCGGCAAGGGCCTCGCCAAGCGCCTTGCGAAGAGATGGCGAGGTCGCGGCGGGGAGCGATGCCAATGCGCTCGCGGCGCTGATCTCGGCGACCAATGCCACGGCGGCGCTCCGGGCTGCCGCAACTCGCGCCCCTCCGCCGCTCGATTCAGCGACGAGCGCCGTG
>DATNKF010000347.1:0-3542 GCA_035603555.1 Allostellaceae bacterium | reverse complement strand
GCGGTTCTTGTAGCGGCCGTTGGAGATGGTCTTGACGCTGCCAGTCACGGTCAAGGGCGGGCTGTCGACCGGGATCGCCGGCATCGCAATCTTGCCGCCGATCGACAAAGTTACCTCGGCGCCGATCCCGGCGGCGATCGCCTGCTGCACCGCCGCGGGGTCGTAGATCGCGAAAACAGCCAGGTCCTCGAGACCTTGCCGCAGGATTTCGGCAAGCACCGCCGTCGTGTCCATCGTGCCGCCCGAGGCGCAATTGTCGTAGTGGTCGAGCAATACGATCGGACCCTCTCCGGGTTGAGGCGCGGGGATTGCCTTGGCGTGGGCGACCGATTGCTGCAATGGCTCGATCTTGTAGACAAAGGTCTCGCGCTCGACCCACGCGCGGCCCAAGAGTTCGTCGCGCAGCTCTTCGGCGAGCTTCAAGTCACCGTCGGTGACCACCACCGCGCTCAGCCCGGCATTGGTGATGTCGGCGTGCGGAAACCCGGTGAAGAGGCTCGCGGCCAAGGCACCCTCGACGCTCATCGCGGCACAGCGGTGCTGCAGCTCCTTGTTTGGATGGTCGTCGGTGCCCTGCCGCATGACATGCGGCAGCATCGGCTCGTTGCGCCACGCCATGACCGGGTTCACCTCGCCGCGGATCGCGCGCATCAGGATCTCGCCGGCGAGTTTGGCCGTCTCGTAGGTGTCGATATGCGGGTAGGTGCGATAGCCGGTGACCACGGTCGCATTGGCGATCATCGCGTCATAGAGATTGGCGTGCATGTCGAGCGAGACGGCGATCGGCGTCTTCGGATCGATCGCGCGCAGCCGCTTCAGGAATTCTCCTTCGCCGTCCTCCAGGCTCTCGGTGACCATGGCGCCGTGCAGGTCGAGCAGGATGCCGTCAAAACCGCCGCGCGCCACCGCCTCGCAAATCGCGTCGGTAATGTGAGCGTAGGCCTTATCCTCGACCGGACCACTCGGCGGAGAGCCGGCGGCGATCGGCAATACGATTTCGGCCCCCTCGCGCTCGGCGAGATCGAGATAGGCGCCGAGCCCGGTGCCGGTGCCGCGATAGGCGCGGATCGCCGCCGTGCCATGAAGTGGGCGAAACCGCGCTAGCGGGGTCGGCACCGGCGAGAAGGTGTTGGTTTCGTGCTTCATCATCGCGATCAACAGGCGCATGATCCGGATTCCTTCGCGCTGGACGAACGCAGTATCCCACTTTGGGTCGCGAACAAGGATACCCGAGCAGCGCGATCGAAGATAAGAACCGGTTGAGCGGCGATATTGGAGCCGCTATATGTATGCAGATGTAGATGTATAGGTTTGCTATGGCTGCTTCAGCTCGATTGATGGTGCTGATGTCGCCGGAGGAGCGGGCCATGCTCGACACAAAGGCGCGCTCTCTGGGGCTATCGGCCGGGGAGGTCGTCCGGCGTGCCGTCCAAGCCTTCGAGATCGGCACAGAGGAAGAGGCGGCGGAACTTCGGGCCCTCATTGATGCGTTCAATGAGCTTCATCCGGAGACGCTGCGGATCGCTGACGAATGCCATCGCGAGGTGGTCAAGACCTTGGATGGATCATCGACACGCGGTCCTGCGGTGCGTCGGCGGAAAGAGACCGCGGCGGCGTGAGCCTATACGGCGACGCGATAAGGGCGCTGCGCCAGGTCATCCTCCTCGACGAGCGCGCCCGCAACACCGCGGTTGATCTGACGCGGATGAGCCAGGAGGTTGCCGATCTTCGAGATCGGGTGAGCCGGCTCGAAGGGATGGTGGCTGCGGGCATGGCGATTTCGCGAGAAGCAAACCCCTCGCGCGACCGACGCCGACTGCCGGAGCCGTCCGATCAAACGGGCTGAGGGGGCGTGATGACGGATAATCCGGTCGAAGCTCATTACACGAGCCAAAGCCTTGGCGAGGCGATCCTCGCGGCGCTGAAAGCGGCCGGGAAGGACGTCGATCACCTGACCCCGGACGACCTCGCTCCGGTTGACGAGTTCCATGGCGGCCAGCGGCCGGCGACGATCCGGCTGGCAGAGCTCGTCGGCTTTACCGGAACCGAGCGAGTGCTCGACGTCGGTTCGGGGCTCGGTGGACCCTCGCGGTATCTCGGCTGGCATTACGGCTGCCGGGTCAGCGGCGTCGATCTGACGGGAGAGTTCGTTCGCATTGCGGAGACGCTGACGCAGATGACCGGTCTCGTTGGCCGGGTCGATTACCGGCAAGGCAGTGCACTGGACCTGCCGTTCGAGGATATGAGCTTCGATGTGGTGTGGTCGCAGAACGTAGCGATGAACATCGCCGACCGTGACCGGCTCTATGCCGAGATGCGCCGCGTGCTCAAACCCGGTGGCAAGCTCGGCCTGCAGGAGGTCGCCGCCGGGCCAGGCGGTCCGCCGCACTACCCGGTGCAGTGGGCGCGAACGCCCAGCATCAGCTTTCTCTATTCGCAACAGGCGACCCGTGAGAAGCTCGAAATGGCCGGGTTCGGCGTCCTCGTTTGGCAGGACACGACAGCGGCGGCGTTGGCATCGGCGGTGGCGCGGGCGGGCAGCGCCGTCGGCCCGCCGCCGGTATTGGGCACGCATCTGATCCTCGGCGCCGACTGGCAGGCAATGTTCCGCAACTCCGCACGTAACCTTGAGGAGCGGCGCACGGAGCTGTTCAACGCTGTGCTTGAACGCGGCGACTGACGCGCTACTCCCGCGGCATTACATCGAGGCGGACGGAAGATGGCTGTCCATGGCGCGGCCTTTGCGCTGTGGGGAACGAAAGGATTGCGGAGCCGCCGCTGCGGTGCAAGCCTGGACGTCGAACAAGGAGCTCGAACCATGACCGCTGCCGCGCTAAGCCCTTATCGCGTCGAAGCCTTCAACACAGCGAAAGCATCGGAGAACAGGATCCACGACGATGCGGTGGCCCGCCGCTTCGGCTTCGGCGGCGGTTTGGTGCCCGGTGTCGATGTCTACGCTTACATGGCGCATCAGCCGGTCGCGCGCTGGGGACGCGCCTGGCTCGAGCGCGGCGCCGCCGAGTGCCGGTTTCAAAAGCCCGTCTACGACGGGGACATCGCGACCGTCACCGCGACCGAGACGGCGGATGGCCTGGATCTCCGCGTCGACAGCCATGGCGAGCTGTGCGCCAGCGGCAGCGCCTCATTGCCGGGTAGCCTCGCATCGCCGAGCGAACTTTTAACTGAGCCGCCGCTTCCTCCCGGCGAGCGCCCGCCGGCGAGCGAGGACACGCTAGCGGTCGGGACGCTGCTCGGCATCCGCCCGCTGCTGATCACTCGCGACTTGGTCGAGCAATGCCTCAGCGATTTGCGCGAAACCGAGACGCTCTATCTGAAAGAGGGCCTCGCCCACCCGGTCATCATTGCGCGCACCGGCAACTGGGCGCTGAACCACAATGTTGTCCTCGGCCCGTGGATGCATGTCAGTAGCAAGCTGCAGCACTTTGCCGCCGCGCGTATCGGGGACGAGCTGTCCGTCCGTGCCCGTATCACCGGCAACTACCAACACAAAGGACACCGGTTCGTCGAAGTCGACGTGCAGG
>DATNKF010000346.1:0-5574 GCA_035603555.1 Allostellaceae bacterium | reverse complement strand
CTTCGACATCGTGACCGAGCATAATGAGACGCTCGGCGATCGCCTCGGGCGAGGCGTCGGTCTCGAGATGGGTCTTGAGCCAGGCGAGCGTGGTCTTCATGACAGCGACCCGCGCACCAAAGACGGGACGTCGAGCGGCAGGAACCCGTAATGCCGCAGCCAGCGCAGATCCGACTCGTAGAAGGTGCGCAGATCGGGGATGCCGTATTTCAGCATCGCAATTCGCTCGATCCCCATGCCGAAGGCGAAGCCCTGATACTCGGCCGGGTCGATGCCGCAATTCTTCAGCACCTGTGGGTGCACCATCCCGCTGCCGAGGATTTCGAGCCAATCGCCGCCGGCGCCGATCTTCAATTCGCCGCCCTTGCGCGAGCAGCCGATATCGACTTCGGCCGAAGGCTCGGTGAACGGGAAATAGCTCGGCCGGAAGCGGACCGGCAGGTCGTCGAGGCCGAAAAAGGCGCGGCAAAATTCGATCAGGCAGCCCTTGAGGTGGCCCATATGGCTGGTCCGGTCGATAACCAGCCCCTCGACCTGATGAAACATCGGCGAGTGCGTCGCATCATGGTCGCAGCGGAAGGTCCGGCCCGGGACGATGATCCGGATCGGCGGCTTTTGCGCCAGCATCGTCCGGACCTGCACCGGCGAGGTGTGAGTGCGCAGCACGAGCCGGGTGCCGTCTGGCCGCTCCGTCAGGTAGAAGGTATCGTGCTCCTGCCTTGCGGGGTGCTCGGGCGGGATATTGAGAGCGGTGAAGTTGTAGAAATCCTCCTCGATATGCGGCCCCTCGGCGACCGCGAAGCCCATCTCGCCGAAGATCGCGACGATCTCGTCGATCGTCTGGCTGATCGGGTGGATGCGTCCAGTTCCCGAGAACGCCACCGGAAGAGTGACGTCGGCGCGTTCGCCGGCGAGCCGTTCGGCGAGCTCGGCGCGGCCGAGCCGCACCGTCGCCTCGGCGAGTGCGGCGGTGAGCCGCTCCTTTACGGTGTTCAATTCCGCGCCGACACGGCGACGCTCGTCGGGATCGAGGGCAGCGAGCTCCCGCATCGCCAGGGTCAGCGACCCACGGCGGCCGAGTACCTTGATGCGGATGGCTTCAAGCGCATCCGGCGACGGAGCGGCGGCGATCTCCTGTACTGTGTCGTCGAGTTCCATCGGAAAATCCTGCAACAAAAAAGGGCCGATCGATGCGGCCCTTCTCGACTGAACGCCGGTACGCCGCGAGTTAGCGTTCGCACCCCTCGGTAAATCGCTGGATCTGGTGGCCCATTATGCGGCCGCGGCGGCCGGCGGAGCGCCGTTAAGCGCCGAGCGCGCCGTCGCGGCGATCGCTTCAAACGCCTCAGGCTCGCGAATGGCGAGGTCGGAGAGCACCTTGCGGTCGAGATCGAGCCCGGCGAGCTTGATGCCGTGCATGAACTGCGAATAGGTCAGGCCGTGCTCGCGCGCGCCGGCGTTGATCCGCTGGATCCACAGCGCGCGGAAGTCGCGCTTCTTGTTGCGCCGATCGCGATAGGCGTATTGCAGCCCCTTCTCGACCCGCTCGATGGCGATGCGATAGGCGGTGCTGCTGCGGCCGCGGTAGCCCTTGGCGAGATCGAGGATTTTCTTGTGGCGGGCGTGGGTCGTCACGCCGCGTTTGACGCGCGCCATGCCTCAGCCCCGCAGATAGGGCATATAAGTCAGGACGAGCTTGGCGTCGCCCGGCTCCATGATCGTGGTGCCGCGCCGCAGCCGCTTGCCCCGTTTCGATTTGCTGATCAGCCGGTGGCGCTTGTGGCCCCAGTTCCGCTTGATTTTGCCGGTGGCGGTCCGGTCGAAGCGCTTCTTGGCACCGCTCTTGGTCTTGAGTTTGGGCATTTCCTATATCCGCATCGAGGCTGCGGCGGCGAGGCATGCCCCCGCGAGTCGGCCCGCCGCCCGTTCGAGCCGCGCCTTATACCGGTGCGCGCCGGCGAAAGCAAGCAAGGCAGAGGTCCGCGGAGACGGTCAGGCTGTTGAAGGAACGGTCGATTCCCGGGACGGGTCGAGCGACCGCCTCGGCGGTTGACGCCGAAGCAGCCGCTGTCAGTCGTCGGACGCCGAAATGGTGCGGGCCGATTTAGCGGTGGCCACCGCCCCCGCCATGTCCGAAGCCGCCACCCATGCCGTGGGCAAAGCCGCCACCCATGCCGTGGGCAAAGCCACCGCCCATGCCATGGCCGATATCGTGCCCGAATTCATGGTGCTCGCCGCGGTAGCCTCCGTAATAGGGTGAATACCCGTAACCATAGGGCGCATAAGCGTAACCCGGCAGGGTGCAGCCATAGCCAAAGCTGTCGTCCACGTACCCCGCAGGACAGCTGTCGTCGTAGGACTGCGCAACAGCCGGTTGAGGTCCGACGAACGAGGACGCGGCCAAACCGATGCCGCTCGCCAACAAGATCGCTTTGATAGAAAGTTTGCTGCGGTTCATCGCAGCCCTCCTCGGAGCATCGCTCCGTCAGTTGTTTAGACTTATTCCAAGCTGGGAATGCCGAGCCCGCTAACAATAGGTCGCGATGCCGCAGGAGCGGCACGAGCACGATGATTCCCCGAACACAGGAGAGGGCAATCCCCGCCCACAGTCATTAAAGCCATTCCGGATGGCCCAGAAGGCTAGGCCCGGAACCGATGAACACCGGCGCCCGTGTGCATGTGTTCCGGGCTCGCAGGCGGAGCCTGCGCCCCCGAATGACCGAACGTTTGACATTTTTTCACAACCTCTTTCGCGGGAATGGCGGCAGGAAGCGATAACTTGTTGAGATTTTGGCTTGGCACTGGCTAAGCTCTTAAGTCGCCGCACAAATGGCGGGGGTGGGATGCCCGAAAAAGGCCCGCCGGTATTCCTCGACTACGATCAGTCGGCACTCGACGCGGCCTATGACCAGGCTGCCTATGCGCCCAACCGCGAGCAGCTGATCCAGCGCCGCATCCGCGACAGCGAATTGGCCCGCCGGCGCATCGGGGAGCCCGAGCGCGTCGCCTACGGGCCGGCCGAGATCGAGCGGCTCGACATCTACCGCAGCGGACGCGAATCCGCACCCGTCTTTGTCTTCATCCATGGCGGCGCCTGGCGGAGCGGGCATTCCCAGGAATTCGCGGGGCCGGCCGAGATGTTCCTCGCCGCCGGCGCGCATTATGTCGTTCCCGACTTCGCTTTGGTGCAGGATGTCGGCGGCAGCCTGATGGTGCTCGCCGACCAGGTCCGCCGCGCCGTCGCCTGGGTTTACGAGAATGCCAACCGTTTCGGCGGCGACCCGAACCGGCTCTATCTCGGCGGCCAATCCTCGGGCGGGCACCTTGCCGCAGTCGCGCTGACGACCGACTGGCCGCATAACTTCGGGTTGCCCGCTGACATCATCAAAGGTGGGGTGTGCATCAGCGGCATGTACGATCTGACGCCGGTGCGGCTATCGGCGCGCAACGCTTATGTCAAATTCGACGACGCTACGGTCGCGGCGTTGAGCCCGATCCGGCATCTCGAACACCTGCACGCGCCTGTTGTCGTCGCCTACGGCACCTGCGAGACCCCCGAATTCCAGCGCCAGAGCCGCGAATTCGCCGCCGCGGTCGAAGCCGCCGGCAAGCAGGTTTGGCTCTTGGTCGGCGAGCACTATAACCATTTCGAATTGCCCGAAACCCTCGGCAACCCCTACGGCCTCCTCGGACGGGCGGCGCTCGAGCTGATGGGTTTGAGAGGGGAGGCGCCCAACGGGTACTGCCTCACAGGTCGGGGTGGGCGCCGACCGACGATGGAGGCGCAGCCCCGCTGCGGCTTGCTGGGCTAGTCCCCTCCGTGCCATTGTCTAACCATCATGACCGGCTTGCGATGACGGCTACGGGTTCGGGCTGCTCAAGATGGCGATCGATACCCTGAAAGTAGCGAAACGATTGCGCGAGGCGGGTTTCACCGAGCTGCAAGCCGAGGCCGTCACTGCCGCGGTGCAGGAGGCGACGGAGGCGGCCGAGCTCGCCACCAAGGCGGACATCGCCGAGGTCAAGGCGGAGATCCGCGAAGCCGAGCTGCGCCTGGAAGCGAAAATCGAGGCGGTTAGGTCCGACATCGCGGCGGTGAAGGCCGATATCCTGAACCGCGTCTTTGGCATGATCCTCGGCGCCTTGGTGGTAAACATCATCGCCGTTGTCGGAGCCGTATTCGCGGTGGCGAAGTTAGTCGCGCACTGAGAGCCGGGTGCAGCCGCGCCGAGGAGGTCATCGAATGAATCGCAGGGCCGCACTTCCCGTTGCAATAGTGACAGCGGCGGCCCTGGCCATCGGGCCCTCGCTCGGCGCCGCAGAGCAACCGGGAAAAGTATCCCGCGTCGGAATCCTGTCGCCGGGTGGACCCTCCGACTCGACGGCGGTGTTCGACGAATTCCTAAAAGGGTTGAGCGACCTTGGCTATATCGACGGCCAAAACATTGTTATCGAGTACCGGCGCGCTGCCGGGGATTACAGCCGACTGCCTGCGATGGCCACCGATCTGCTGCGGATCCCGGTCGATGTCATCGTCGCAAGGTCGGCGGCGTCGGTAATTGCCGCCAAACAAGTCACCACAACCGTTCCCATCGTCATGGATATCAATACCGATCCGGTTGAAACCGGGTTTGTGGCGAGCTATGCGCGACCGGGAGGCAACGTCACAGGTTTCAGCCCCATCACCCCGGAATTAGCCGGCAAGCGGCTGGAAATCCTCACGGAAGCCGTTCCGTCGATCAGGCGAGTATCGGTTCTCTGGGACCCGATACCGGCAACTATCCCTCATATTAGGAAAGTGCGAGCGGCCGCCCAAACATTAGGTCTGCAATTGCAGCCGTTCGAGGTACGGAATCCTGACGACTTTACGGCCGCTTTCGCCGCGGTAACCGCGGACCGCCCCGATGCCTCGCTGACCTTGGGGAGCCCCACGACAGTATTCAACCGAGCGCAAATCATCGCCTTCGCGGCACGGGCCCGGCTTCCGGCGATGTACGACAAGAAGGAGTTTATAATCGATGGTGGTCTGATGGCCTACATGGGAAGCCCTCTCGAGAAGGGGCGCCGCACTGCAGCCTATGTCGAGAGGATCCTCAAAGGTGCCAAGCCCGCCGACCTGCCGATCGAGCAGCCGACAAGGTTCGAGTTGGTCATCAATCTCAGGACCGCGCAGGCGCTCGGCCTCACCGTGGCGCCCTCGATCCTCGCCCGCGCCGACGAGGTCATAGAATGAGGAGTTCAAAGCCAATGACCCGCATCGACCTGCGTTCCGACACGGTGACGACGCCTTCACCCGGCATGCGCCAGGCGATGGCGGCAGCGCCGGTCGGCGACGACCAGTATGGCGAGGATCCGTCGGTCAATCGGCTGCAGGAGCGCATCGCCGATCTGCTCGGCAAGGAGGCTGCCCTCTTTGTCCCGAGTGGCACGATGGCGAACCAGATCGGGCTCAAAATCCTGACCCGGCCGGGGGACGAGGTCGTCCTCGGCGACGAAGCCCACATCGTCTGGCACGAATCGGGCGCCGGGGCGGCGAATTCCGGCGTGCAGTTCTCCGTCGTCGGCGGCGGCGGG
>DATNKF010000345.1:0-4274 GCA_035603555.1 Allostellaceae bacterium | reverse complement strand
GAGATTGCCGGCCACGGTCATCTCGCTGACCGGGAAGGCGATCTCGCCCTTCTCGATCCAGAAGCCCGCGGCACCCCGGCTGTAGTCGCCGGTCACACCATTGACCCCCATCCCCATCATCTCGGTCACATAGAAGCCGCTGGCGATGTCGGCAATCAGCTCCTTCGGGCTCATCGCGCCCGGCTCGATCCACACATTGGTGGCGGACGGCGAAGGCGGCGAGGCGGTGCCGCGCGCGGCGTGACCGGTCGTCGTCAAGCCGAGCTGGCGGGCCGAGCGCAAATCCAGGAGCCACGTCGTCAGCACACCCTTGTCGACGAGGGCGCGACGGCGGTTGGCGATGCCCTCGCCGTCGAACGGCTTGGAGCGCAGCCCGCGCTGCCGGTGCGGGTCGTCGATGATGGTGATCGCCTGCGGAAAGATCCGCTCGCCGAGCCGGTCCTTCAAAAAGCTCGTGCCGCGGGCGATCGAGGGCCCCGAGATCGGCCCCAGCAGATGCGAGATGAAGCCGCGGGCGACGCGCGGGTCGAACACCACCGGGCAGCGGCAGGTCGGCATCTTCTTGGCACCGAGCCGCTTGACCGCGCGCGCGCCGGCACTCTTGCCAACCTCAGCCGGATCGCGCAGATCGGCGGCGTAGATGGCGCTCGAGAAGTCGTAGTCCCGCTCCATTCCGGTTCCTGAGCCGGCGATCACGCTCGCGCTGACCCCTTGGCTTGATCCTGAGTAGAAGCCGGTAAAGCCGTTGGAGGCGGCGAGTGCGATGCTCGATCGGCCCCATCCGGCCTCGGCCCCTTCCGAATTCGTGACACCGTTGACCGCGAGAGCCGCCTCCTCGGCGGCGCGGGCCCGCTCGATCAGCACCTCGGCGGCGGGCTCGGCCGGGTCGAGCATGTCGAGGGCCGGCCACTCGTGCGCGATCTCGGACGGATCGGCGATCCCGCAGAACGGGTCTTCAGGGACGGTGCGGGCCATCGCCACCGCCCGCTCGACGAGTTCAGCGAGTGCGGCGGGCGAGCGGTCGGTCGACGACACGACGGCCTGCTGGTGGCCGATGAAGACCCTGAGGCCGAGATCTTGGCCCTCCGAGCGTTCGAGCTTCTCGGTCTTGCCGAGGCGCCGCCCATGCGACAACGATGTGCCCTCGAACAGCACCGCATCGGCGGCATCGGCGCCCGCGCGGCGGGCGCGCGCAATCAGATCCTGCAATAGGTCGAGTGCGGCACCCGCTTCCTTGGTCATCTCGGTCATCGGATCTCCGGTCATTTCCAGATGGGTTTGCCCGATCCGGGCAAGCCATAGCTCGCCCATTTTCCGGTCACCTCGGCGACGACCTCGTCGGCCATACGGATCGGCCGGCCCCATTCGCGCCGGGTTTCGGGCGGCAATTTGGCGGTTGCATCGAGCCCGATCTTGCCGCCGAGGCCCGATTCGGGCGAGGCAAAGTCGAGATAGTCGATCGGGGTGTTGTCGACGAGGGTGACATCACGTACCGGGTCCATGCGGGTCGAGATCGCCCACATGACGTCCTTCCAGTCGCGCGCGTCGATATCGTCATCAACGACGATGACGAACTTGGTGTACATGAACTGGCGCAGAAACGACCAGATTCCCATCATCAGGCGCTTGGCGTGACCGGGATATGCCTTGCGGATCGATACGACGGCGATCCGATAGGAGCACCCCTCGGGCGGCAGCCAGAAATCGACGATCTCGGGGAATTGCTGCTGCAACAGCGGGATGAAAACCTCGTTCAGCGCCTCGCCGAGGATCGAAGGCTCATCGGGCGGGCGGCCGGTGAAGGTTGACAGGTAGATTGGGCTCTGTCGCATCGTGATTGCGGTCAGCCGAAAGACGGGGAAGCGCTCGACGGCGTTGTAGTACCCGGTATGGTCGCCGTAAGGCCCTTCCTCGCCATATTCGTCGAACGAGACATGGCCTTCGAGAACGATCTCTGCCTGCGCCGGCACCTTCAGCGGCACCGTCCTGCAATCGACGAGCTCGACCTTGCGGCCGCGCAGCAGCCCGGCGAACTGGTATTCCGAGAGCGTGTCGGGAACCGGCGTGACGGCGGCGAGGATCGTTCCCGGATCGGCGCCGATCACCGCCGCGGCCGGTAACGGCTCGGCGCGCTCGGCACGCCAGCGCTGATAATGCTGGGCGCCGCCGCGGTGCTTGAGCCAGCGCATCAGGGTGGTGTCGCGGCCGGTCACCTGCATGCGGTAGATGCCGAGGTTGAACCCGTCCTCGCGGCGCGCACCGGGTCCCTTGGTAACCACCAGCGGCCAGGTGATCAGCGGGGCCGGCTCGCCCGGCCAGCAGGTCTGGACCGGCAATGCCGAGAGGTCAATCTCACCGCCGCGCAAGATAATTTCCTGGCAGGGTGCGGCGCCGACGGTGCGCGGCCGCATGGCCATCACCGTCCGCAACAGCGGCAGCATCTCCAGCGCCTCGCGCCAGCCGCCGGGCGGCTCCGGCTGCTTGAGGAACGCCAGCGTCTCGCCGATCTCGCGCAACTCGTGCGGCTCGCGATCCATGCCCCAGGCAACCCGCTCGACGGTGCCGAAGAGATTGACCAGCACCGGCATTCCATAGCTCCCGCCGGTCGCGCGCGTGACATTCTCGAACAGCGCCGCGGGTCCGCCCGCGGCGAGCAGCCGCGTCTGGATCTCGGTCATCTCCAGATATGGCGAGACCGGTGCCGCCACCCGCACGAGCCGACTGGCCGCTTCGAGCCGGTCGATGAAGTCGCGCAGGCTGGCATAGGGCATGCCGGCTATATGGGTGCGACCGTGTCCTGTGGGGAGCGCTTCAACCTGGCAGAACTTCCCACACGACCCCGTCGCAGCTCTCTCGAGCCTCGAGTTCGCGGCTTGTCGGCACAAGATATCGGGCGCGCTCGTGGATGCCCTGCGCTGGAAGATAAGCGCGCCCCGGATCGCCGAGCAGGACGAGGCTGCCACGAGACGCCAGAACCCGCAGCCAAGTGGTGACCCGCTCCGCCATCGGCCGCTCGTAGCAGACATCGCCGGCGGCGACGACCTCCCAGCCCGGATCGACGCAGTCGAGCACATCCGCTGTGGTCACCGTGATCGTGACCCTGTTCAGCGCAGCGTTCGCGGCAATCGCCGCGGCAGCGAAATGATCGATCTCAGCGGCGATTACGGAGGTGGCGCCGGCCTTGGCCGCAGCGATCGCAACGAGCCCCGAGCCGGCGCCAAAGTCGAGCACGGAGCGGCCGGCGACGACTTCCGGATGATCGAGGAGATAGCGGGCGAGCACTTGCCCGCCGGCCCAGGCGAACGCCCAGTAGGGCGGCGGCAGGGCACTGCGCGCGAGGGTTTCCTCGGTTGCCTGCCAGATCGGGGTGATCTCGGTGGCGAGACGGAGGTGGATCTCCGGCACCAGCGGCGGGGCTACGATCGCGGTGTTGCGCTCGACGAAGATCGCAGGGTTCACGGGAGCCAGGTCAGGCGAAGTGGCCGGCGACGATCCCGGCGAGCATCAGCCAGCCGACGACCCGGTTCGAGCGGAACTTCCCGAGGCAATCGGCGGGGTCGTCGATCGCCACGCGGACCGCCTGCCAAGCGAGCTGAGCCGCGGATCCTGCGAGCCCGAGCCAGAACAGGAGTCCAAGTCCCGCGGCAAGGCCTGTCGCCGCCCACGCCGTCAGGGCGGCGATATAAAAGACGAAGAGCCAGGGGCGGGTGTGCGACGCAAGGGCCAGCGCCGAGGATTTGATGCCGATACGCAGATCGTCTTCCTTATCCTGATGCGCATAGATCGTATCGTAGCTGATGGTCCAAAAGATGCCGCCGAGATAGAGCAGCAGCGGCGGCAGGGCGAGGTCGCCGGTGACAGCGGTCCAGCCGATCAGCGCTCCCCAGTTGAAGTTGAGGCCCAGGAACACCTGTGGCCAATAGGTCACCCTCTTCATAAAAGGGTAGGTGCCGATCAGGCCCAGCACCGCCACACCCAGGAGCACGCTCGTCCGGTTCAGGCTGAGCAGCAGGGCAGCGCCGATTGCCAGTTGAAACAGCAGGAACAGCACTGCTTGCCACAGAGTCACGGCGCCGCTCGGCAAAGGTCGCAGCCGGGTGCGCGCGACTTGCGCGTCGTAATGCCGGTCGGCAATGTCGTTGAGGGTGCAGCCGGCGCCCCGCATCGTTACCGCCCCGAGCGCGAAGAGGAGGAGCAGCAAAGGATCGGGCCAGCCGGAGGCCGCGAGGGCGATTCCCCACCAGCCCGGGAACAGCAACAGCCAAGTCCCGATC
>DATNKF010000344.1:0-2396 GCA_035603555.1 Allostellaceae bacterium | reverse complement strand
CCCGCTGCAGACCCGCTGCAGGTGCAGCGGGTTGTCAAATGTCGGACAACCACAAGTGGCAGGACAATGAGGCGATCGCCGACATATGCCGAAGGTCGATCGCGTTGGTTAAAAACCATTAGCCCAAGCCACGGACCTCAGCGGGATCAGGCCGCCTGGGCGAAGGCGGTCTGCACCTCCTGTTCGTAGGCGAGCAGCTTTCGCACGCTCGCCCGCTGCTTCATCCGCTCGAAATGGGCCATACAATTCTCGAATTGGGAAAGATCGAGGTTGAATTGGGTGCCTCGCCGAAAGCACCAGAATAAGTGCGCGTCGACGGCAGTGAAATGATCGAAGAACCATTCGCGATCGGCGAGCATATCATCCGCAATCTTATAGTTTTCGAATAGCTGCTGCGCTGCAAGCCGCCGCACGGATTCCTCCGCACCCGGCAGGTCGCAGACGCGTGCGGGCGAATTGATCCGCGAGAAGAGAGGGTGGCTGCCTGAGGCGCACCAGGCCAATAAGGAGATCGCCTTCAATTCCTCTATCGGGTCGGCGGGAAGGAGCCTCGACGCCGCGAAATTCCGGGCGATCCAGGTTTGGATGGCAACGTTCTCGGTGAGCGGCATGCCGTCGATCACGAGCACAGGCACCTTGTGCTTGGGATTGAGTTGCAAATATTCGGGCATCATATGCTGCGACTTGCGGAAATTCAGCGGTCGGACCTCGAACGCCGCACCCGCCTCGGTCAGAGTCACATAGGGTACCAGCGAGCAAGCGTTGGGAGCGTAGTAGAGGATCAGCTGCATTCGGAGTCTCCTGCGCGACCGGGCCAGACGACGGCCGCTGCTGCGAACTAATCGACGTGCCAGGATCGCGCGCCTCCCCCAGCGCCGGTCAACCAAGCTGGGCCGGCGATGATCAGTGTTGGTCGCGGGCGAGCTCGTAAAGCGCGATTGCGGCGGCGCTGGAGACATTGAGCGTCGCCTGCGCGCTGCGCGTCGGCAGTCGCGCGAGATGGTCGCAACGCTCGCGCACCAGGCGACGCATGCCGCCGCCCTCCGACCCGAGCACGACCGCGACCTGATGGCCGAGTTCGAGGTCAGCCAGCGTCTGCTGGGCGTTCGCCTCGAGCCCGCAGACCCAGAAGCCGGATTGCTTCAGCCGGTCGAGTGCCCGTGCGAGATTGACGACGCGCACGAGAGGCACCTGTTCCAGGGCGCCCGAGGCGGCCTTGGCGAGCGCGCCGGTGACGGGCGGTGCGCCGTGCACGGCGAGCACCACCGCGAACGCGCCGAAGGCCGCCGCCGAGCGCAGCACCGCGCCGACGTTGCGCGGGTCGGTAACCTGATCGAGCACCACAATCACGCGCCGACCCGGCGTCCCAGCGACGAACCGCAGCATGTCGGCGAGATCAGGCTCGGGGAGGGGCTCCACGGCGAGAGCCAGCCCCTGATGGACCGCGCCCTCGGGCAAGATCGCCGCCAGACTGTCGTGGTCGACCACCCGCAGCGGCGCACCGTCGCCGCGCCGGGGCCCAGCTGCGGCAGCGAGGAGCGTGCTCGCCTCGCTCTCCTGACCGGAGAGCACGGCGAGATGGTGCCAGCGCCGCGCGGGATTGGCGAGCGCGGCAGCGACCGCATGCCGGCCGTAGATCCAGCGCTCGCCGGCGACGCCAAAAGCCGACGGCGTCATCGGGCGCGGACCAGAGCGGCGCTGCCGGTGCTGCGGCAGGCCCCGCGTATGGGGCGGTGGCCGAAGGGGTTTCATTCCTGTGGGCCGGCTCCTCTAGCACATCATGGCGCACCCGACCATGGTGGGCCGATAAGGCCCAGATTAGCAAAGCCAGATTGACAACGCCGGGCCGAAACCCTATGACCCGCTTCCCGCTGCGCCGGGCGGCATGCGATCGCGGAGGGGTTGCCGAGCGGTTAAAGGCAGCAGACTGTAAATCTGCCGACGTACGTCTTCGTAGGTTCGAATCCTACCCCCTCCACCAGCGCTCGGTGCGTCAGGATCGAAGGGTCGGCGATCGAACCGGCAGCTGCGAGGACGCGGAGCGTGGGCGGAATGCGGGTGTAGCTCAATGGCAGAGCTCCAGCCTTCCAAGCTGGCTATGTGGGTTCGATTCCCATCACCCGCTCCAGCGCGGTGCGGGTGTTCTCGTTGTTCTGATTAAGAGACGAAAATCATGTCGAAGGCGAAGTTTCAGCGGACGAAGCCGCACTGCAACATCGGGACGATTGGTCACATCGACCATGGCAAGACGACATTGACGGCGGCGATCACCAAGGTTTTGGCGGAGACGGGGGGCGCGACGTTTGTGCCGTTCGACCAGATCGACAAGGCGCCGGAGGAGCGGGCGCGGGGGATCACGATTGCGACCGCGCATGTCGAGTATGAGACGGCCAACC
>DATNKF010000343.1:0-2982 GCA_035603555.1 Allostellaceae bacterium | reverse complement strand
CCGCTTCACCATCGCGGCATAAACGGAAGGCTCCGGCGGCGCTTCGCGGTCCATGTAATAGGGAATGCCGAGCCCGCCGCCGAAATCGACATGCGAGATGGTGTGGCCGTCGGCGCGCAGCGTCTGGACGAATTCGGCGAGCAGCCTGAAGGCGATCTCGAGCGGCCCGAGATCGGTGATCTGGCTGCCGATATGCACGTCGACGCCGGCGACCTTGATCCCCGGCAGTTTTGCGGCGCGGGCGTAGACCGCGCGCGCACGGGCGAGCGGCACGCCGAACTTGTTCTCGGACTTGCCGGTCGAGATTTTCGCGTGCGAGCCGGAATCGACGTCCGGATTGACCCGCACCGAGATCCGCGCAATGCGGCCGGTCTCAACGGCGAGGCGGGACAGCAATTCGAGTTCGGGCTCGGACTCGATGTTGATGCAAAGGATGTCGGCATTAAGCGCGGCGCGCAGTTCGGGCTCGGACTTGCCGACGCCCGAGAACAGGATTTTCTCGGGCGGAATCCCGGCGGCCAGCGCGCGCTTCAACTCGCCGCCCGACACCACGTCGGCGCCGGCGCCGAGCTTTGCCAGCGTGCGCAGCACCGACTGATTGGAGTTGGCCTTCATGGCGTAGCACACCAGCGTCTTCTCACCGGCGAAGGCCTCGGTGAATACCCGGTAGTGGCGCTCCAGCGTCGCGGTCGAATAGCAGTAGAACGGCGTGCCGACGGCTTTAGCGAGCTCGATCAGATCAACCGCCTCGGCGTGCAGCACGCCGTTGCGATAGTCGAAGTGATTCATGGCGGGCTCAGTTGCTGTTCAGGAGCGGGTCGAGAATAAAGGATTTTTTGGTGCCTCTGGGCGCGGTAGGCGGCGCATCGGTTCCATAATACGGATTGAACACGCTCGGCTTGCTCGCCCGCTCGGCCTCGGTATCGGTGGCGACGGCGGCGGTGTCGGCCTGCGACGATGCGTTCGGCGGCAGGTCGAGGCCACTTTTGCGCCCGCAGCCTCCGAGCGCGAGAGCGGCCGCGCTCAAGACAATGATGGCCCATCCCGAAGCCCTCGGGCTTAACTTACCAGTCACGAACAAATCCCCAATGCGCGCCGCACCATACAAAGATTGCCTTGCTCTGGCGAGAGCCGGATAACCATGAAATTGCAACGAAATTCTTTTGATCAGCCTAATTTTCGCTGTTTTTCCAATCGCCTCGCCCAGGCTTTCGCCTGCGCTAGCACGTTCTTCGGCGCGGTCCCGCCATAGCTGTTGCGGCTTTTCACCGATGCTTCCACCGAAAGCGTGCCGAGCGCTTCGGCCGTGATTTTCGGCTCGATCGCCTGCATCTCCTTCAGCGGCAGCTCGTGCAGCGGCACGCCCGCTTGCGACGCCTTGGCGACGATGCGTCCCGTGACGTGATGGGCATCGCGAAAGGGCATTTTCAGCGTCCGCACCAGCCAGTCGGCGAGATCGGTCGCGGTGGCATAGCCCTCGCCGGCGGCCATCTTCATCCGCGCCTCGTCCGGCACGAGGTCGGCAACCATGCCGGTCATCGCCCGGACTGCCAGCGACAGCGCGGAAAACGCTTCCATCGCGCCCGCTTTGTCCTCCTGCATGTCCTTTTGATAGGCGAGCGGCAGGCCCTTCATCACGATCAGCAAGGCGGTGAGCGCGCCGATCACCCGGCCGGTCTTGGCGCGAACCAGCTCGGCCGCATCCGGGTTGCGCTTCTGCGGCATGATCGAGGAGCCGGTGGTGTATTTGTCGCTTAGCCGCACCAGCCCAACCAGCGGCGAGGTCCAGATCACGATTTCCTCGGCAAAGCGCGACAGATGGACTGACGCGATCGCGGCCGCCGACAAGGTTTCCAGCACGAAGTCGCGGTCCGAGACCGCATCGAGCGAATTGGCCATCGGCCGGTCGAAGCCGAGCGCTTTTGCCGTCGCATCGCGATCGATCGGGAAAGAAGTTCCGGCCAGGGCTGCTGCGCCAAGCGGCGATTCGTTGAGACGCTTGCGTGCGTCGGCAAAGCGGCCGCGGTCCCGCCCCGCCATCTCGACATAGGCGAGCAGATGATGCCCGAAGGTGACCGGCTGGGCGGTCTGCAGATGGGTAAAACCCGGCATTACGGTCGCGGCATGTTCCAGCGCCCGTTCCACCAGCGCGTGCTGGAATGCGGCCAGCGCCGCATCCAGCTCGTCGATCGTGTCGCGGACATAGAGCTTGAAATCCGTCGCCACCTGGTCGTTGCGCGAACGCGCGGTGTGCAGCCGTCCCGCGGCAGGCCCGATCAGCTCGCCGAGCCTGCTCTCGACATTCATGTGAATGTCCTCGAGCGCGCGCTTGAAATCGAACGATCCCTTGCCGATTTCTGACAAAATCGTGTCTAGACCCTTATCGATATTTTTCGCATCGTTAGGGGTGATGATGCCTCGTGCGGCGAGCATCGCGGCATGGGCCTTGGACGCGGCGATATCCTGGGCATAAAGATGCCGATCGACGTCGATGGAGACGTTGATTTCCTCCATGATCGCATCGGGGCGCTCGCTGAACCGGCCGCCCCACATCTTGTTGCTCATGACTTGTTACTCATGACCCATTATTCATGACTTGCTGCCCGAGACCTGCTGCCTATGACCAGCCGCTCATCACCCACGCGCAAACGGACCCCTGGGTGCCGTTGAAGGCCCAACACGATCACGCCGGCCCTGCATAGCCGTATCTGATACAGGATGACAAACGATATGCCCGAACTGCCCTCGCCTCTCCCGGTAGCCGCGCGTCGGATTCCCGTGGCGATCGCGACGGTGCTGATCGGGGGGTTGATTGGATTTGCCGGGGTATACGGGCTTGGCGGGCTGAAGCGCAACACAGCCGGCGATCCGGCCTGCCGCGGAGCCGTCGACCTGGCGGCCAAGCTCGCGCCACTGGCGCATGGCGAGGTGGCGGCGCTGACCATGGCGACAGCGCCGTTGCGGCTCCCGGACCTCGCCTTC
>DATNKF010000342.1:0-9338 GCA_035603555.1 Allostellaceae bacterium | reverse complement strand
CATTGCGGCCGCGCACACCCCGTTGTCCAACAGGTGCAACGGCATTTCGGCTCACGCCTTCGATTCGTGTACCGTCACTTCCCGTTGACGGAGATCCATCAATTTGCCGAACCAGCGGCGGAGACCGCCCGAATATGCCGGGTTCCACGGCCGCTTCTGGGAAGCGCACGACATGCTATTCGAAAACCAGGACCAGCTCGGTTTGCCCCTGTTTCTCGCAATTGTGCGATACTTTTGGGTTGTCCGAGCGGGGGCTTCGCGACGCTCTTGCGCACGGCACTTTCGCCGATAAGATGCGGCGCGATTTCCTCAGCGGCGTACGCAGTGGAGTGAACGGCACGCCGACCTTTTTCGTCAACAATCTCCGTTACGACGGACCTGCTAGCTACGAGAGGTTGGTGGCTACCATTGCCGCTCGGCTCGAATACGCCGTTACGCCGGCCTAGCCCGCGGGAAGGCCGGTTTCGGCTGGTCGGGGCTGGCGCGGCTGGCCCAGCGGCTGAGAGCCTTCCATTGCCTTCACGCGATTGCGGATGGTTGTCGAAGGAGGGCTCTCCTGCCTGTCGATTCTCTGCAGATACAGCCAAAACAGGAGGGCGCGTCTGTGGCGTCGGTCTGGCAATTCCTAATGCGACGTGAGTTGATCCGCTAGCCGCGAAAAGCCGTTCCTGGTGGGGTAGAACCCTGCCAATTCAGCTCGCAAGGTGATACCAGTCGAGGAGGCAAGGGTTGGCACCGCACCGGAGGCGGCCGGCGCAATTCTGCATCTGACAACTGCCGGCAGCATTCCGCTCGCAGTAGAGCCGCCGGTTGCGCTTCTGCGAGAGGTCGTCGAGCAGCTTCAACATGTGCTGGAGCGGGTGCAAGGAGGCTCGAGCGGCGCGAAGCACCACCGACAGCACCTACGCCTCGATGGCCTTATCGCGCGGTGCCTCGGCGCTCGGCGTTGCGCTCGCACTTGGCGAAGTCGACCGCGGGGCGCTCGATGACCGGGCGATAGGGCGCGATCTCGGCCTGTGGTCGCCGCGCGCCAGCGCCTCGGCCGGTGTCGAACTCCTGCACAGCGAAATCATCGTGCTCGGCAACAGCGCCGCCTGGTCGGGCGACAATGCGATTGCCCATGGGGTGATGCGCGACGCGATCGATCTACCCAGTGCGATCGGCGTACTGAACGCCCTCGATATCACGATCTCTGGCCAGCTGGACGAAGCCGCGGCGTCGCGCATCCTGGCGGTGCTCGCCAAGACCGAGGCGTCGTGCAGCGGGACCATCCGCGGGGCGCGTCACGTCATGTGGGGCGACAGCGATATCCAGGCTAGCCGTCACGCACGCGCGCTCGTCGGCGGTGTGCTCGCCGGAAGCATCGGCCGCACCGACCTGTTCGTCTCGGGCGGCGCCGAGCACCAGGGGCCTGATGGCGGCGGGCCGATCGCGGTAATCGCCCGCCGCCCTCGCTGACAAGCGGCAGGCTGGCCCGACAATTGCTACCGGACGACCAGCGATGACAGCGTCGTCCGAAGTTTGGCTTTTCGAGCTGACCCCGACCTTCGGCCGCACCCTAGCGGTCGGCACGATTCCGGCCGAGATCCTCGGCGACAGCATTGCTGTCTTCTTGGTCCGTCGGGCTGCGGCAAGACCACGACGTTGCGCATCCAACCGCACGGAATCGCGATCAAGACGGCAAAGCTTGGCGTGGAACCCGACGGCGTGGTGCATGTCGCGATCTGCGCCGATCGAATGCACAAAAAACGCGCAGGGCGGCGTCTCAGAGCCACCGGCCCAGGCAGTGGCACTGCCGGCCGAGGGAGACACTGCCGCGATCGGCTGGAACGACGCCGACGCGCACATGTGAGCTGACACAAACGAGGGAGGATGGCATGCGCCAGAGCACGCAAACATCGCGACGCCGGTTTCTGAAGGGGACGGCAGCCACTACTGGGTTGGCTGTTGGTGCCGGTGCCTTCACCGGGTTCCCCTTTATCCGCGCGGCCGATCCCGTGACCCTGCGAATCGCCGGCACCGGCGTCAACCAGTTCAAGGAGCTCGCCGACAAATGCAAGGCTGATCTCGGCTTCACCGTTCAATACACTTCGCTGGTCTCGGATGACGTCGTCAAACGGGCGGTCACCCAACCCAGCTCGTTCGATCTGCTCGATTCGGAATATTGGATGCTGAAGAAGATCGTGCCGTCGGGCAATTTGCGCGGGATCGACGCCACCAAGATCAAGAACTACGACAAGATTGTGCCGATCTTCACCAAGGGCGAGCTGCCGAACGGCAAGAAGGTGGCAATGCAAGGAATAGCGCCGATCAAGGTCGCGTACCTGACGGCAGAAAAATCCAAGGATTTTGCGTCGGAACCGTCGCAATGGATGACGGTGATCCCGACTGTCTACAATGCCGACACCTTAGGCATCCGACCCGATTTGATCAATCGGCCGATCGAGTCCTGGGCCGAGTTGCTCAATCCCGAGTTCAAGGGCAAGTCCTCGATCCTGAACATCCCGTCGATCGGCATCATGGACGCGGCGATGGTGTGCGAAGCCAAGGGTCTCGTCAGCTATGGCGACAAGGGCAACATGACGACGGGGGAGATCGACAAGACCATCGGGGTCATGACCGAGGCCAAGAAGGCGGGGCAATTCCGCGCATTCTGGAAGGAGTTCAACGAAAGCGTCAACCTGATGGCCTCGGGCGAGGTGGTGATACAATCGATGTGGTCGCCGGCGGTGACCAAGGTGCGGCAGATGGGCATTGCCTGCGTCTATCAGCCGCTCAAGGAAGGCTATCGCGCCTGGGCCGCCGGGCTCGGCGTGCCGACCCATCTGCAGGGTCCGACGCTCGATGCCGCCTACGAATTCATCAACTGGTATTTGTCCGGCTGGGCTGGCGCCTTTCTCAACCGCCAAGGCTATTACACAGCCGTGCTCGACACCGCGAAACAGTACATGAGCACCGACGAGTGGGATTTCTGGATGGAGGGCAAGCCGGCCAAAGGCGACATCCTTAGCCCGACCGGCGAAAAGATCGAAAGCGCCGGCGCGGTGCGCGACGGCGGCTCGTTCTGGGACCGCATGGGTCGCGTGAGCGTGTGGAACACGGTGATGGACGAGGACCGCTACATGGTCCGCAAATGGAACGAGTTCATCGCCGCGTGACGATCTCGGTTCGGCCCTTGGGTTCCGACATCGGCGGCAGCATCACGAAACCTTGTGCCAATCCGGACTCGGGCGTTCGCTCTGGCGAAGCCACCGTTATGCGCCGCAAACTACCGATCGTCGCCTATCTGGAGGCGCTGCCGCTTGCGGTGGTGTTCCTGCTGTTTTTCGTCGTGCCGATTGCACTGGTCGTGGTGGTCAGTTTCTTCAGCTACGAAACCTATCAGATCTTGATTCCCGACTTTACCCTGGACAATTTCAGGGAGGTCTTTTCGGAAGCCGTGACCTACCGCACTTATTTCATCACCGTGAAATTCTGCCTCATCGTATGGGCGATTACATCGGTGCTGGGTTTCTTTGTCGCCTATTTCCTTGCCTTTCAGCTGCGCAGCCGGACTTCGCAGACAGTGCTGCTTCTCGTCTGCTCGATCCCGTTCTGGACCTCGATCGTGATTCGCATGATCGCCTGGATCCCGCTCCTTGGCCGCAATGGCCTCGTCAATCGGATGCTGCTGGGGATCGGGGTCGTCGACAGGCCGCAGGAATGGCTGCTCTACTCCGAGTTAGCGGTCATTCTCGGCTATGTCCATCTCTACACACTGATGATGATCGTGCCGATCTTCAACTCGATGGTGCGGATCGACCGCTCGCTGATCGAGGCTGCCACTGATGCCGGCGCCAATACATTCCAGGTGCTGCAGACAATCATTCTACCGCTGTCGAAAACGGGAATCGCAGTCGGCTCAATATTTGTCATCGCTCTGGTAATGGGCGACTTCGTTACGGTCGACGTGCTCGGCGGCGGACAGGTCGCGTCGGTCGGCAAGCAGATCGCCACCCAGCTCTCCTATCTCCAATTCCCACCGGCCGCCGCCAATGCGATGATCTTGCTTCTGGCGGTGATTGTAATGATAGCCCTCCTGGTGCGCATCGTCGACATCCGCAAGGAATTGTGAGGATGCATGCCGCCGCCCGTCCGCCGATCTTTTATGGGCTCGCGGTCCTGTTTGTGCTCTTTGTCGTGTTCCTCTACGGCCCGATTGCGACCGTCGTGGTGCTCGCCTTCCAGGGACCGGAAGGCGGGCTCGTATTCCCGATGAACGGCGTTTCGCTACATTGGTTCGGCGAGTTGTTTCGGCCCCAATCGATCGGCGATATCTGGGGAGCGTTCGATCGTTCGATCGCTCTCGGTGCCATCGTGATGGTCGTGACCGTGTTGTTCTCCTTTCTCGCAGGCCTCGCCTTCCGGCGCCGCTTTCTGGGCGCCACGGCCTTATTTTACGTTGTTATCGCCAGCCTGGTGATGCCGTCGGTCGTGGTCAGCCTCGGCATTGGCGCGATGTTCGAAATGCTCGGGATCGAGCGGGCCTGGTACAGCTCGGCGCTCGGCGCCCACCTCACTTGGACCTTGCCGTTTGGCCTCCTGATCATGCTGGCGGTGTTCAACCGTTTCAACTCGGCCTTCGAGGAAGCGGCGCACGATTTGGGTGCGAGAGGCTGGCAGACGATCCGTTACGTGGTCGTGCCGATCATCGCTCCGAGCTTGGTCGGCGTCGCGCTGTTCGGCTTCACCCTCTCCTACGACGAGATCGCGCGGACCTCGCAGTCGGTCGGTGCGCTGAACACACTGCCGCTTGAGCTTGAGGCAATGCAGACGAATGCCACCACCCCGGTCATCTACGCTTTGGGTGCGATGACTACGGGCCTATCCTTTCTCGTGATTGGGGTATGTTTGCTGGGGGTCATTGCAGTGCGCCGACGCCGGAATAGGTTCGGCTCGGACGCCGGTAAGGCGGTATGAGGACCGTATGTACCTGATCGGCGTCGACGTCGGCGGCACGTTCACGGACATCGTGTTCGCCGACACGGAATCTGGTCGCACTCTAATCCACAAGACGCCGACTACTAGGGACGACCCGTCGCGTGGCGTAGTCGCCGGCATCGGCGAGCTTTGCGCGCACTTCGACCTACCGCGCCAAGCGATCGATCATGTGTTGCACGGCACGACGATAGGCACCAATGCCGTGCTGGAGCACGACGGCGCGGTGACCGGCATGATCACCACCGCCGGCTATCGCGACATTGTACACATCGGGCGCCACCAACGGCCCCAGCATTATTCGATTCGCCAGGAGATTCCCTGGCAAGATCGGCCGCTGGTTCGGCGCAGTCATCGCCTGACGGTCGCCGAGCGGCTGATGCCACCGCGCGGCGAAGAACTGGTTCCGCTCGACGAGGCGGCAGTGCGCGAGGCGGCCCGCGCACTCTGCAGCGCGGGCGTCGAGGCGATCGCCATCTGCTTTCTTTTCTCGTATCTCAACGCGGCGCATGAGGAGCGGGCGCGCGAGATCGTACGCAAAGAATTCCCGGATTGTTTCACCTGCACCTCGGCCGAAGTGGCGCCGCAGTTCCGCGAGTTCGAACGGTTTACCACGGCTCTGCTCAACGCCTTCGTCGGGCCGCGCTTACGCGACTACGTAGCGCGGCTGGCGAGCAGCCTCGGCCACGAAGGCTTCGCTGCCGATCTGCACGTGATGTGCTCGAATGGCGGCGTCGCGACACCGGCGACTGTCGCGAAGACCCCTGTGCTCACGCTGCTCTCGGGACCGGCTGCCGGCGTCCTCGGGGGCGCCTGGAGTGGTGCGCTGTCAGGCGGCGCTCGGTTGATCACCTTCGATGTCGGCGGCACCTCGGCGGATATCGGCATCGTCGTCGACGGCCGTTTCGCCGAGGCGACGGCCCGCGACACATGGATCGGCGGCTACCCGGTGCTGGCGCCGATGATCGATATTCATACGATCGGCGCGGGCGGCGGCTCGATCGCCTATGTCGACAGCGCCGGCGCCTTTCGCGTCGGCCCGCGCAGCGCCGGAGCTGATCCGGGGCCGGCGGCCTACGGCCGAGGCGGCGCCGAACCGACGGTGACCGACGCCAATCTCGTCCTTGGCCGACTTGATCCAGATAATTTTCTTGGCGGCGCGATGCGGCTCGATCCCATGGCTGCGCGGCGCGCCATCGGCGGTCTGGCCGAGCGGCTCAGCCTCGGTCTCGAGGAAGCGGCAGAGGGCGTCCTGACGATTGTCAATGCCAACATGGCAAACGCGATCAGCGCGCGCACCGTGCAAAAGGGCCTCGACCCGCGCGGTTTCGCGCTCGTCGCGTTCGGCGGTGCCGGGCCGCTCCACGGAGCCGATGTGGCTTGCGCCCTCGGTATCCCAAAAGTCATTGTGCCAGCCTATCCCGGCATCACATCAGCGGTCGGGTTGTTGACCACCGACCTCAAATACGACGCGGTTCGCACCGAATTCCAGGCTGGCGACGCGGTCGATCTGGACCGGCTCGACACCGACCTTGCGGCGATGCAGCGTGAACTCTCGCGCCAGCTCGCCGCCGACGGGATCGCCCCGGATGCTGCTGTGTTCGAGCGCTCGGGCGATTTGCGCTATGTCGGACAAGGTTACGAGCTGCGCGTCCCATTTCCCGAGGGGAAATTGGACCAGGCTGCGCTCCTGCAAATCTTCGCCCGCTTCGCCGAGCTGCACCGCACCGAGTACGGGCATGTGTTCGAGGCGAGCCCGATCGAGATCGTCAATATCCGCGTCAGCGGCATCGGCCGCATGCCGAAGATCACAGCGCCGCGTCCCGAGGGCAGCGGCAGCCTGGTCGAGGCGCTGGTCAAGACCGCGCACTGCGTGTTTCGGCGCAGCGGCACCCTCGAAAGGTTGGTGACGCCGTTCTACCGGCGCAACCTATTGCCACTGGAGCAACCAATCCCCGGACCGGCGATCGTGCTGCAAACCGATTCGACGACAGTCGTGCCGCCGGGTGCGACACTGATCGCCGAGGTCGGGGGTAATCTAATTCTGACGATAGACCAATAGCGACGGCAGGCATCGATGGCTCAATCTCCGGCAATCGACAGCATCACCGCGAGCGTCGTACAGGGCGCGCTCGAGAACATCGCAGTCGAGATGGGTTACAAGCTTATGCGGATGTCCTATTCGTCGATCATCCGCGAATCCGAAGATTTCGGCGCGGCGCTCGTCGATGCCGATGGCCGCGGGCTCGCCGAATCGGCGCAGTCGACGCCGCTGCAGTCCGGACCGATCCCCGGCTACATCCGCGGCATTCTGAAGACGCTGCGGGCACGCGGCAATGTGGTGCGGCCGGGCGATGTGATCATGCACAACGATGCTTACGGCGGCGCGAGTCATGGGCCGGACGTGGCCTTTGCCGTGCCTGTGTTTCATGAAGGGCGGGTTGTTGCGTTCGCAGCAACGACCGCGCACCACCTCGACATCGGCGCATTGAGTCCCGGCAGCTGCGGCATCGTCGATGCCATCGACGCCTATGCCGAGGGACTCCAGTTCAAAGCCATCAAGGTATACGACCGCAGCGTCCGCAACGACGCGGTCTGGCAACTGCTACGGGACAACATTCGCGTCTCCGACCTGGTTGTGGGCGACATGGAGGCTCAGATCGCGGCGGCGCGGATCGGCGCCGAGCGGCTCAGCGGGCTGATCGAGCGCTACGGCTACGAGCGTTTTACTGCCGCCTGCACGGCAGTGATGGATTACGCCGAGCGGCTGATGCGCAAGGCCATCGCCGCATTGCCGGACGGCGATTATGCGGCCAGCACGATGATCGACGGGTTTCTCGACAGCCCCGACCCGCACAAACGGCATCTGCCGATCGTCGCGACTGTGAAGGTGCGCGGCGACGAAATCGAGGTCGATCTGACCGGCACCGCAGGTCAGGTGCCCGATCGCCCGATCAACATGCCGTTCGAGGGCACCGTCGATGTCGCGGTCTGGCTGACAATCCGCTCGGTGCTGCTCGACACAGCCGTGCGCGGGCATATCCCGGTGAATGACGGTCTGCTGCGCCCGATCAGGATCACCGCGCCCCTCGGTTCGCTCGCCAACCCGGTGTTTCCGGCGCCGACGATCGCCCGCTTCTGCCCCGGCAATCAGGTCGCCGACACCGTGATGAAGGCATTGTCGCAGGCTCTTCCCGGCCAGGTCTCAGCCGGCATCGGCAATCTCAAAGTCATCGCCTTCTCCGGCCTGCAGCAAGGGAAGCAATGGGTGCACATGGAGATTTTCGAGGGCAGCTACGGCGGGCGCAGCGGGCTCGACGGCATGGACGCGGTGGACACGCTCTATGCCAATACGCGCAACAACCCGATCGAGGACATCGAGAGCCACCTGCCGCTCCGGGTCACCCGCTACGAATTGCGCGAGGGTGCGAGCGGGGCGGGGGAGTGGCGTGGTGGCCTCGGCTCAGTGAGGGAGTTTGTGTATCTAAGCGATGGTGGCGCTTCGGTCGAAGGCGAAGGCCACGAATTCGCCCCCTGGGGGTTCGCTGGCGGCGAGCCGGGTCGTCCGGCCGAGCTGCGGCTCGTCCGGCGAGACGGGACGGCAGAGATGCTCCCGTCGAAAGTGCCGCACATGCAGATCCGCGCCGGCGAGAAATTCGTCTGCGTCGGCCCGGCCGGCGGCGGCTATGGCGACCCGCTCGCGCGCGATCCGGCGCGGGTGCGCGACGACGTCGCCAACGGCTTGCTCTCGGCGGAGGCTGCGTGCCGCGACTATGGCGTCGCGCTCACTCCGGCGGGCATCGTCGACGAGACGGAGACGGCCCGTTTGCGCTCCAGCTAGGCCCCCGTCTAGCACGCGCTCTTTTCGGTCGGTGCGTCCGTGGCCGCCTTGCTCGTCCAAAAAGCACCGCTGCTCGCCGCCTCGCATTGCAAACCATATAATTCCAGCCGTTCGATCAAGGTGTCGTGGACCGCAGCTGGGTTCGATTACTGCAGATTAGCGCCTCCTGATGGGTGATCAGTTTCGGCTCCCGCGCCCAAGCCTTTAATACCTGGCGCAGGCCGGGGCCCTCCGCGGCGCCCGCGCAGCCGCTCTGTCCAGTCCAGTCGGGGCCGATCTCGGGATTGGCGCGGGAACTGGGCTCCGAGCGGCACGGTTAGCACAGTGATCGGGCGCGGTCATGCTCTTCGCTATGCCCCGCCAACCCGAACGGGAGGAATGCATCGGATGGAAATCGACCAACTACATGAGGGCGTAAGCCACGGCGTATCGAAAGATCGAAATCTCGAAGGAACGCGACCGCTGGAGCTGACCCGCGAGAGCGCCGAGCGGCAGAGAGTTGCGACGGCCATGCGGATGG
>DATNKF010000341.1:0-12729 GCA_035603555.1 Allostellaceae bacterium | reverse complement strand
CGGTTAATTGACAGCGCAAGGGAATGCCCTAGGATTGCCGTGGTCGGTTCGCAAAAAGGCGTAGCGCGATGGATCGCGTGCACAGATTCGCGGTTGTCCTGGAGCCCGAGGAAGAGGGCGGTTTTACAGTACGCGTGCCCTCGCTTCCCGAGATCGTTACCTTTGGTAAAGACGAGGACGAGGCTTTGGCGATGGCCGAGGACGCCATTCGCCTGGTTCTCGAAGATAGCTTGGCTCGCGGCGAACCGATACCGGGCAGCCAGCTCCCCCGTGTTCGTGAGGTTACGGTCACGCTCGCCGCATGAGCGGGCGGCTGCCCTCGGTCAGGACTAGTGTTAGTGAACGCAAACTACTGAGATCAGAAAGGGTTCGTCATTGCGAGCGTAGCGAAGCAATCTCGTCGACAACGCGCCGAGCCGGCTGGAGATTGCCGCGTCGCCCTGCGGGCTCCTCGCAATGACGCGCTTTGATTTAATCGCTCAGAATTCGGAGAAAGTACATTAACAAAGTCATTCTAGCCTTGGAGCGGGCCGGTTTTTGCGGTGTCGCGAACCTCCGGCAGTCATTGCCGGCTCGTCCATACGAGCGATCCCATCCGGAAGGTAACCATTCCGATAGTGAATAAGTAACCATGAAAATCGAAGATATCGCGCACATCCCTCCCGACCCGCCTCTCGCGGAGGAATTGTCCGACGATGATGTAATTTTCGAGATGGCCAATCTCGACAAATCTCAGACTGGCATTGACGGCTTTGTTTGGATTTCTACTTTGATGAATGGACATGCTCCGAGAGTGAAATACTTCGTAAGACCAGGAAGAACGCAGCCAAGCTTCTCTGTGATAATATCTGATCAGCCCCGAGTAGTGGCAAATAGCTTGCCGGCTCGTACGGTTAGCCAGATGGCTCCATTGGTCATCAGGTGGGTATCACTGAACAAGGATGCTCTATTGGATTTTTGGCATCATGGGGACACATGGCCAGCGGCACAGTTGATTAGCTTCCTCCAACGCTTCCAACGAATATAAACCCGCGCGCTGGATTCACCGCTCCTCGATAAACCTTTCGGGACGATACAATGCATGATCTGCCGGTGACGGCTGCGGCGGTTGGCGATGCGGCGGCGGCGATTGCGGGCGCGATCGCGCGCACGCCGACGATCGCTGCGCCGGCACTCTCAGAGCTCGTCGGCGCCGAGCTCCACCTCAAGCTCGAGACCGTGCACCGCACCGGCTCGTTCAAGGAACGCGGCGCGCTGAACAAGCTGCTGAGGCTCGATGTCTCGCAACGACGCGCCGGAGTGGTCGCGATGTCGGCCGGCAACCATGCCCAGGGTGTGGCCCACCACGCCCGCCGGCTTGGCATTCCGGCGACGATCGTGATGCCCGAGGGCACGCCCTTCATCAAGATCGACCGCACCGAGGCGTTTGGCGCCGCCGTGGTGCTGAAGGGGGACAGCCTGGCTGCCGCCCGCGAGGCGGCCGATGCGCTCGCCCGCGAGCGGGGGTCGGTGCTCGTCCACCCCTATGACGATCCCGATGTCATCGCCGGGCAGGGCACGGTCGCCCTCGAGCTCCTCGCCGACTGCCCCGATCTCGACACGCTGGTCGTCCCGATCGGCGGCGGCGGGCTGATTTCTGGGGTCGCCGTCGCCGCCAAGGCACTCAAGCCCGAGATCGACATCATCGGCGTCCAATCGACGCTTTACCCGTCAATGTACCGCTTGCTGCGCGGTCAAGATCCGGGGCCGCCCGCGGCAGCCGCGACCCTCGCCGAGGGGATCGCTGTCAAGGAGCCGGGCCGGTTGACCCGCCGCATCGTCAAGGCGTTGGTGTCGGAGATCCGGCTCGTCGACGAGGTCATGCTCGAAGGTGCTGTCGAGATCTTGCTCGAGCGGCAAAAGCTCGTGGTCGAGGGTGCGGGTGCGGCCGGCGTCGCCGCCGTGCTCGCCGCACCCCAACGCTTTCGCGGCCGGCGGATCGGGATCGTGATCACCGGCGGCAACATGGACGCGCGGCTGCTCGCCTCGATCCTGATGCGCGGCCTGGTGCGCGAGGGGCGGCTCGTTCGCCTGCGCTGCGAGCTGCCTGATGTGCCGGGTGCGCTCTCCCGCCTCTCGGGCGTGGTCGGCAAGCACGCCGGCAACATCGTCGAGGTCCACCACCAGCGCCTCTTCCACGACACCTCGGTCAAGCGCGCCGAGCTCGACGTCGTCGTCGAGACCCAGAATCGCCGCCATGTCGAGGTGCTGATCGCGGCCCTGGTGGCGGCCGGCTTCCCGACACAATTATTGTTGAGCTCGGCTGACGATCAGCACGCCGCAAAATAACGGCTGGTTAAACGCGGCGCTGCACGCGCCGCAGAAAATCGATGAAGATCGCCGCCAGCAGACCCTCCTTGGCGTTCCAATCCTCGAGCGCGACATCGAGGTCGGGGTGGTCCTCGGTCAACACCTCGTGGTATTCGCTATTGGGCATCAACCGATGGGCGACCTGACCCGGCTCGCGCGGATGGGTGCGATCGTTGCCGGGGATGATGCAGGCGGGCATGGGTCATTGAACGCAGCTCGGCCGGGCCCGGCTGAGCTTGCGGATCACCAGGCTGTGATCTATGCACACGCCGCCGGCGGCGCGACCTGGTCGTTCCGCAGCGGCACCGTGGAGGAAACCGTCACGCTGAAGGACAGCGTGCGAATCAC
Source organism: Allostellaceae bacterium (assembly GCA_035603555.1). Lineage (GTDB taxonomy): Bacteria > Pseudomonadota > Alphaproteobacteria > ATCC43930 > CGMCC-115725 > AP-15. Next base: position 10,032 of record DATNKF010000341.1, on the reverse strand, counting down.
GGCGGCGGAGGGCGTGCGTGAGGCGGTCTTTGCCGGCCTCGGGTTGTGCGTTGCCTCCGAATGGATGTTCCAGCCCGATCTCGATAACGGCCGGGTCAGGCAGGTATTGCCGGCGTGGACCCTACCGTCGCCATCCATGTGGGCGGCATTCCCGACAGGCCGCCGCGCTAGCACGAAAGCGCGCGCCTTCACCGCCTTTATCGAGGATCAGCTACGCCAGACGAATTTCGGCCACTAGCTCGCCCGTCGGGCAAGCTCTGAGAGAAGCGCCCACGTTCGAATTCCGACGCGGCGTAGGCGCTGCTCGTTTTGCCGATTGCTGATTGCGCCCGATTTATCTGGTCACCCCGTACTCCTCAGAAGGACCGTGCCGTGGTCGCGGTGAGGATATCGGCCTTGCGGTTGAGCGCCATGATCAGACCATCTATACCGAAAGGTAGCGGCCGAAGCTCTCGGTCACTCGCTGCCGTTGCGCCTCGGCCAGCGACGCCCAGGACAGGCCGACTGCCAACCGCGCCATCGAGGGGATCTCGAAGCTGCGGCGAATGACCGGCTCCAGCTGCGTGAAACGCCCGCTTTGACCCAGTGTGCGGCCGTTCTTCATCGTGCTGAGCAGTGCGTCGTAGAGCCCCTGCCCGGTATCGCCGCTGCTCGACGGCGCGGCATGGAGCGGGTAGGAAAGCATGCTGAGGCCGAGCCCGGCGGCAAAGGCCATGGCTTTGTACAATGGCATTTTTGGTAAGGCGGGTTGATCGATGCCTTGAGCAAACATCGCTGGAAAAGAGCGTATCGCCACGTTTCCTCTCCTTCTAGCAGGGGTGAGCTGATCCAGTCCCGGCAAGATCCGGCGCCCTCAGTGTGAGCGGATCAAAGCGTCTGCCGGAGTGACCTCGGGACATACCAACCGTGCAGCGGTCGCCGAGAATTCCATTGGGGAACCAACCCTTGACTTGGCTGCTGCCCGCGCCGCGTCGGGCGCTCACAACCACTTCCCGCTGCGGTCGAGAGAACAGCGGCAGTGAACCGGTAGCCGCGGCCGAACTCAGTGCGGATAACGTCGCGGTCTTCGCCAAGAGCCTTGCGTAACGCGCAAATGTGAACCTTCAAATTCTCTTCGGCGACAACGATGCCCGGCCACACACGGCTCATGAGCTCGTCTTTGGTGACCAGCGATCCGTCGGCTTCCAGCAAGACCAGGAGGAGATCAAAGGCGCGTGTGCCCACCTCGACCGGTACGCCGTCCGCGAGCAACTGCCGCTGGCGCAGCAGCACGCGGAAGCGGCCGAATTCGAGCGTTGCGTCGGCTGCTCCCGGGCTCGACCGATCCCTGGCCATAGACGAATTGTCCTGAGGCATCGTCATAACCACCTCCACCAGCTTTCTCCGATAGAAGGAGTAGAACAAGCTAATGGGGCGCCTCAGGCTGTGCTATTGCACCTGCGGATGAATGGCTGCCGCCTGAGAATCATCCGTATTACACTTTAGTTTAGGTCGGCTCTAAAAAGCCCTGGGACGGCGGCTCAGGAGGGCCGGGACTTACACGCGGGTCTAACAGCTCGGAGACTTTTCCGCTGTGAAGTTCAACTTGTCGGCCATCCGGGCCAAGTCAGGCAGAGAAGCCGCCTGCATCTTTCGCATGACCTGGCCGCGATGGACCTTTACGGTGATCTCGCTAATACCGATGTCGTAGGCGATCCGCTTGTTGAGGCGGCCAGTCACCACCAGGGCCATCACTTCACGCTCGCGCGGAGTGAGAGTCTCGAACCGCGCCCGCAGCGCTGCGATCGCCTTTTCGTTCTCCAGCCACATGCGATCTCGCGCGAGGCCCAGCTGGATCGCGTCCAGCAGGTCTTGATCGCGGAACGGCTTGGTCAGAAACTCGATTGCTCCTCCCTTTATTGCCTGAACGGACATCGGGATATCGCCGTGTCCCGTGATAAAGATGATCGGAACGTGAATGTTCGCCACCGAGAGCTCTCGCTGAAAATCGAGACCGCTTCGGCCAGGCAACCTGACATCGAGAACGAGGCAAGCGGGTCCTTCCGGACGCCCTTCGATGACGAATTCGGGCACCGAAGCTAACGCCTTGACTTGCAAGCCCACGGAACGCATCAAGCTTTCGAGCGACTCGCGGATCCCTGGGTCGTCATCGACGATAATGATGGTTGGCTGCGCAGTCATCGCTCGCGTTCGCTGCAATAGGGGAACCGCAACTCTCAGGGCAGCGGCAATCCCGCTGCCGGAATATCCTAAAATCGTACGGTCGTAGGAGAAAGGCTTTTTTACCTTAGCCAAGATTGACGGACGCCCACCACGTTCGCCCTCGCGGCAATTCTGTTTTAAACCAAAGTATAATCGCGGGCCGCCTGGTTTTGTCTTATCTTCCGAAATGCAGTCGAATATCCCAGCCGAATGGCCCGGATCGCAGCGCGTTCGTCCTCTCGGAAACCCGCATGAAGGAGTTGAGGTGCCGAAAGCAAAGCCCCTGATCTCGGTCGTCGACGATGATGAGTCGATGCGCGAGGCAATGAGGGGACTCATGAAGTCGTTGGGGTATACGGCCGAAGCCTTCGCGTCTGCAGAAGAGTTCTTGAACTCTCGCAAAGTCCCCCGCACCTCGTGCCTGATCGCGGACGTGCAGATGCCCGGGATGACAGGGCTCGAGCTATATCGCCACCTGGTGGCTTCGGGAAGGACCATACCGACCATTCTGATCACGGCTTACCCCGACGACAGGGTGCGGGAGCGCGCGTTGGGCGATGGGGTTGTGTGTTACCTGACTAAGCCGTTCGACGAGAACGACCTGCTCACTTGTATCCGCTCTTCGCTGAATAGCTGACCGAACCAGTGTTCATGAGCGACGCCCACTCGACGAACCGGCGGCGAGAGGATCGTCCGGTCCGGGTATTCGAAGCGATCGCCAGAGAGAGACCGGTATAGCCCGGGCCTGAAGCCGGAGAGCCTGGACCGGCTCTTCGACCCATTCTACACGACCAAGCCGGATGGTATGGGCATGGGGCTGTCGATCTGCCGTTCGATTATCGAGGCACACGGCGGGCGGTTATGGGCAGCACCGAACAAGCGCCAAGGCGCGGTCTTTCGCTTCACGCTGCCGATCGAAGAGCAATCATGCGATAGGCCGGAACCACCACGCTCCTAACCGGCATCGACTGTTACGACGTGCGGCGGCCGCTTCCCAAGGTAATCGTCCGAAGATAGCGAATGACGGATCCACTACCGACGCAGCTTCGCTGACCCCGATCTCGTAGGCGATCCGCCTGTTCTGCCGGCCCATTACCACGAAGGTCATTACCTTGCGCTCGCGGGGGTGAGGGTTTCGCAGCGCGCCCCGCAGCGCGGCCGTAGCCTTCTCGCTCTCCAATCACGCAAGGTCGCGCGCGAGAGCCGAGTTGGACCGCGTCGAGCAAATCTTGGTCGCGGAGGGGCTTTGGTCAGGAACTCGATCGCGCTACCCTTCATCGTGTTGACTGATATCGGGATGTTGCCACGGCGCTGATGCGCGAAGCCGCCGTGTTGGGTGGGAAAGATCGCAAGGAGCGAGCCATAGCCAAGATGAAAGGTCAATCGCGTTCGCGGCGGAGGGCCACCTCTGCGCTGCTCCCGGTCGCGACCACCGCACTCGCGGCCGGCATCTTCATTGTCGACATACTCACCCCGCCCGAATTTGGGGCCGCGGTGCTTTACGTGGCCGTTGTGCTGATGGCCGCGCGCTTCTGCCAACAACGCGGCGTGGTGCTCGTCGCCGCCGGGTGCATCGGCCTCACGGTCGTGAGCTATTTTCTGTCGGCCGAAAATGCCATCAATACGGCTCTCAGCATCGCAGTAATCGGGCTTACGGCCTTTCTCGCGCTGCAAAGCCAATCGGCCGAAGCAACGCTGCGCGAGCAAGCCGGCCTTCTCGATCTGACGCACGATACGATCATCGCCCGCCGTTTTGACGACGATGTGATCACCTATTGGAATCGCGGCGCCGAGGAAATGTATGGCTGGCACCGCGCGGAAGCGGTCGGAAGGGTCGGTTACGAACTCGTGAAGACCACTTTCCCTGTGCCGCTCGACCAAATCAAGGCCGAGCTGCTGCGCGTCGGGCGATGGGAAGGCGAACTTGTCAATCATAGGCGGGATGGCACCCCGGTCCTCGTGACCGGCCGCTGGTCGCTGCGGCGAGATAGGCGGGGGCGACCGGCAGTGATCCTGGTGACCGGCAACGACATTACCGAGCGCAAACGCGCCGAGCAGGCGCTGCGAGAGAGTGAGGAGCAATGGCGGGAAGTATTCGAACATAACCCGGTGATGTATTTCATGGTCGCTCCGACCGGGACAGTGCTGTCGGTGAACGGCTTTGGCGCCGCTCAACTCGGGTATACGGCCACCGAGTTGATCGGAGAATCGGTGCTGAACGTATTTTTCGAGGAGGACCGACCGGTCGTCAAAGATCAATTGGCGACCTGCGTAGAAGAAATCGGCCGTTCGCATAGCTGGGAGATCCGAAAAATCCGCAAGGACGGCTCGGTGCTCTGGGTTCGCGAAAATGCCAAGGCCGTACGCCGGTCGGGCAATGACGTGATCGTCTTGATCGCGTGCGAAGACATCACCGAGCGCCGGCGCGGCGAGCAGCGCGTGGCGGCGGCGTATGCCGCGACGCGCATACTGGCCGAAGCTGACGGCCTCGCCGCCGCCCCGCATCTGCTTGGGGCGATCGGAGAGAACCTGAAATGGGACTGGGGTGCTCTGTGGAGTTTCGAGCGAGAAGGTGTCCCGCTCCGGTGTGATTGCCTATGGCACGCGCGGGACATCGAGACCGCGGAATTCGACACGGTCAGCCGAGAACGTAAATTTCCGGCCGGCGACGGCCGGCTCAGTCAGGTTTGGCGAACCGCATTACCGATCTGGATGGTCGATGCTGCGATCGACCCCGAATTCTTGCGCGCCTCGGCGGCGTCGCGAGCGGGGTTGCATAGCGGCGTCATTTTTCCGGTCCTCCTCGATACCGAAGCCCTCGGAGTCGTCGAGTTCTTCAGTCGCGCGGCTCAGGAACGTGACGAAGAGCAGCTCGCCACATTGTCGGCGATCGGCAGCCAGATCGGCCAGTTCATCAAGCGTCGGCGCGCCGAGGAGGCATTGCGCGCCAGCGAGGAGCGCTGGCGCAGGCTATTCGAGACGTCGGCCGCAGGCATGGGTTTGTTTCGGTTGGACGGCGTCTGTACCGCAGCGAACCCCGCGTTGCAGCAAATGCTCGACCGCACCGAGGATGAGATCCTCGGACACAACGTCCTTGAACTCAATCATCAGGATGAGCGTGCGGCGACCGCGAATGCTTTGGCGCAGTTCAGGAGCGGCTCACTAACCGAGCGTCACACTGAAAAGAAGTACCTGAAAAGGGACGGCAGCCCGGTTTGGCTGAACATCACGACGACTGTGGTGCCGGCAACCGATACTGCCGCTCCGTTTTTGCAAGTGGTTTATGTGGACGTCACCCGTCGCGTGCAGTCCGAAGCGGCGTTGCGCGCGAGCGATGAGCGCTGGCGGGCTATCTTTGAGTCGGCGGGGGTCGGCATTGCAACGGGCGATCTGGACGGCGGCGTTCTCAGCATGAATCCGACATTCCAAAGAATGCTCGGATATACCGAGGACGACTTTCGAAATCTTACCGTATTCGAATTTACGCACGAGGATGATCGGGGAGAGACGCGACGATACTTCAGTAGGATCATCACTGGTCAGCAAACCGGCTATAGGCTTGAGAAGCGTTATCGACGCAAGGAGGGTGCGACCGTATGGGCGGACGTCAGCGCGTCGATGGTGCCCGCGACGGATACCACGCCGGCGTTTCTTGCCGTGATGGCTGTCGACATCTCAGATCGCAAGCGGGCGGAAGGGGCGTTGCGTGCGAGCGAAGAGCGTTGGCGCCGGATGTTCGAGACGTCTGCCGCTGGCATGGCCACAGCCCGCCTCGACGGCATCTTTACGGCAGCGAACCCGGCGTTGCAACGGATGCTCGACCGCACCGAAGACGAGATCGTGGGACGCACCGCGATGGAAATCACCCACGAGGATGAACGCCCTGAGACTGCAAATGTCGTCGCAAAATTCAGGAGCGGTTTGCTACAGGAATATCACGTCGAAAAGCCGTATCTAAAAAGAGACGGCAGCCCGGTGTGGCTGAACATCACAACGACCTTGGTACCGCCAACCGAAACCGCCGATCCCTTTTTGCAGGCGATTTACATAAACATTACCGATCGCAAACGTGCCGAGGAAGCTTTGCAGCAAGCCCAGGCCGATCTCGCGCGCCTCAATCGGGTAATGCTGCTGGGAGAGATGACGGCTTCCATCGCGCACGAAGTCAACCAGCCGATCGCCGCGGTGATCACCAACGCCAATGCCGGTTTGCGTTGGCTCGGCGCGCAACAGCCTGATCTGGATGAAGTCCGGCAGGCGCTCGGTCGTATCGTCCGGGACGGCACTCGCGCCGGCGAGGTTATTGGTCGCATTCGCGCCTTGGTCAAGAAAGTGCCGCCGCGCCGAGACCGCTTGGACATCAATGAGGCAATCCGTGAAGTCACTGCTCTGACCGAGACCGAGATCCAGCGCAATGGTGTCAGGCTGCAGAGCCGGCTTGGCGACGGCCTGCCCCTCGTCTCGGCCGATCGCGTCCAGCTGCAGCAAGTAATGATCAATCTAATCGTCAACGCGATCGAAGCGATGAGCGGCGCCAGAGGGCGACCGCGCGAGCTCACGATCGTGTCCGGCGCGGATGATGCGAACGACATGTTCGTTGAAGTACGGGACACCGGTCCGGGGCTCGATCCGGAGAAACGCGACCGACTGTTCCAGTCCTTCTACACAACCAAGCCCGATGGGATTGGCATGGGACTGACGATCAGCCGCTCCATCGCCGAGGCCCATGGCGGGCGGCTATCAGCAGCGCCGAATAAGCCTTGCGGCGCGGTCTTTCGCTTGACGCTGCCGGTCGGCGAGGCGCTCTCGGGCAGCCCGGAACGATCGTGCCTCTAGTCGGCGCCGGCAGTTCGCGGACACGTTGTGTCGGGAAGAGCGCAATGGCGGAAGCCCGGGCGGAGCGTCCGGTCCGGGCATTCGAGGCGATCTCACATCGATTCCCGCGGCGAATATGATTGGGAAGAACACCATGTTGTGGCAGAATCCGCTGCTGTTGGGAGATCGATCCGGCTAAAGGGTCGGCTTCTCCGGCGCCGGATCAAGGGGCGCGGCCTCGCTACCAGTGGGCCTGCCCGGGGATGCTGATTAACTATAACCAGCAATTTTGGCAGCCACTGGCGGAGCTCCTGTTCGGCGCCGCGGCTCTGGCATTCCTTACCTGGATCTGCTTCTGGCTCCGGCTCGATACCGCCACGACCGTTCCGCTCTATACGATCGTCGTGGTGTTGCTGTCCCTCAGGGGCAGAGTCCTCCCTGCTGTTACTCTCTCGGTCATCGCTGCGGGGTGCCTGGATTACTTTTTTAGCCCACCGATTTTCAGTTTCCAGATTAGCAGTCCGGAAGATATCGTCACGGTGACCGTCTTTGTGACGTCATCACTCCTCATCACCGGGCTTGTGAGGCGGGCGCGCCGGCTGGGAGAAGCGGCGGCGCTGAAAGATCGGCTGCAGGTCATCATCGACACGATTCCCGCAGTGGTCTGGAGCAATTCGCCCGACGGCTCGGCCAACTTTTTGAATAAACGGTTCCGCGACTATGCCGGCATCTCCTTAGAGGAAGGACGCGGCTGGGCCTGGATGAATGCGCTACATCCCGAAGACCGCGCGATGCACGACTGGCAAGCAGAGCTCGCGGCTGGAGAGCAGTTCGAGAAGGAGGCACGTATGCGGCGGGCCGACGGCGAATATCGCCGGTTTCTGCTGCGCTTTGTCCCGCTGCGCGACGAAGGAGGAAACATCGTCGAATGGTACGCAACAAGCACCGACATCGAGGACCTGAAGCGCACAGTGGAAGAATTGCGGCGGCGAGAGGCCCGCTTGCGCGACGCGCAGCTGGAGCTCGCCCACGCCAATCGCGTGACCGCCACGGGCCAGCTCGCGGCTTCGATTGCCCATGAAGTGAGCCAGCCGATCGCGGCGGCGCTGACCAACGCCAATGCCGCGCGGCGCTGGCTCGCCGCTGAGCCGCCCGATCTGGAGGAGGTCCGGCAGGCCCTCGGCCGGATCATCAGGGACGGTAGACGAGCCAGCGACATCATCGGCCGGATTCGCGCGCTCGTCAGAAAGGCGCCGCCGCGGGAGGACCAGCTCGACATCAACGAGACGATGCTCGAAGTCGTCGCCCTGACGCGCAGCGAGCTGCGCAGCAACAGGACCGCGCTGCAGACAAAGCTGCCGCTCGTTCTAGCAGATCGGATCCAGCTTCAACAAGTGATGCTCAACCTGATCCTCAACGCTGTAGAGGCGATGAGCGGATCGAGCGAGGGCGCGCGCGAGCTGCTGATCAGAACCGAGCAAGATGGATCGGGGAGCGTACTCGTCGTCGTACAGGATTCCGGCCCGGGCCTGAAGCCGGAGAGCCTGGACCGGCTCTTCGACGCGTTCTACACGACCAAGCCCGGCGGCATGGGCATGGGACTGTCGATCTGCCGCTCGATCATCGAGGCGCATGGCGGACGCGTGTGGGCCACGCCAAACCTACCCCAGGGCGCCGTCCTTCAGTTTACCCTGCCTCAGCAAGGGGAGATCGCGTCGTGAGCTGGCGTCCGCCGCGAGGCGATGAATGCCTTTATGGGCATCGGCCTCGTCGGTGCGGGTAGGTCAATCCGATGCGGCGATGCCCGACAAATGCGATTGCGTTCTCTGGTCGGGCCGCGGGCCAGGTTTATTGCGGGGATGCCGCACAGCGCCTCGGTTCGTTCGCACATGGTCGGCGTATCGGTGCGGCAGGTATTATGGGCGCCATGGTCGGCATTCATGGGCCGGCGATTTCTTTGGTCTTCCAAAATGCCGAGCCGAGGGTCGCTCGCGGGATGTTGGGCGCCTTCTTTTCGGTTGCTTACTCGGGAGCCGTAGCTGCCCTCGCGGCTTTCGGTATGTTCGGAGTGTCACAGATTGTCCGAGAAGCGGTCCTAATACCAGGCGTTCTTGTTGGGCTCATCGTCGCCCCGCATATCGCATCCTACATTGACGGCGCAAAGCTCCGTTTCATCATTCTAGCGGTTGCAGCGACAAGCGCTCTCGTGCTTCTAGTGCGTTAGCACCAGGGAAAGCTCACCGGACGGGGCAGCTCGCCGGTTCCAGCCACACTGTCATCCCCGCTGCAATGCGGCGGCCTCGACCGGGTCGGCCCCAGATGCGCGGCCTGGTATGTATCCTCGGCCGGCGCGAGGGTTGAGTTGCGGCCCCCGGCCGCCGCAGGGGCGATGGCTTCGGTCGCGGCCCGTTCGAGTGCGGAGGGCGGTGACGTAGGCGGGGAGGCCTCGGTCATTGTCGCCTCGCCGCTGTAGGAGAAAGCTGAAGATCAGGCAGCAGCAGTCGTAATTTCGGCTGCAGACCTTAGTGGCCGAATGGCCGTGGATGAAGCAGCGACATAATAGAGGAGAACTCACCACGCCGATCTCCGCTCGCCCTGCCTCGATCGCACACCGGCTGCTGCCTGTCCTCGGCTGGCTTCCAGCCTACCGGCACGCCTGGTTGTTGCCGGATATCCTCGCCGGCCTCGCGGTATGGGCGGTCATGGTGCCGGAGGGCATGGCCTATGCCGGCATCGTCGGGGTGCCGCCGATTATGGGGCTCTACACGATCGTCCCGCCATTGATTGCCTACGCGCTGCTCGGCACCTCGCGTCTGCTGGTCGTCGGCCCGGACACTGCGACCGGCCTGATCTCGGCGCTGACCGTGGGCGCCATCGCGGTGCAGGGAACTGCGGAGTTCAATACGCTCAGCTCCAGCCTCGCAATCTTGATCGGCGCCATCTTCCTGCTGTTCGGCGCGCTGCGCATGGGCTGGGTCGCCGCGTTCATTCCCACTCCAGTGATGCGAGGCTTCA
>DATNKF010000340.1:0-3917 GCA_035603555.1 Allostellaceae bacterium | reverse complement strand
GCCACCCGGATCATCAGCTCGACGAGATCGAGACCGGTGACGAGCTCGGTCACCGGATGCTCGACCTGGAGCCGGGTGTTCATCTCGAGAAAGTAGAAATTGCGTTGCTGGTCGACGATGAACTCGACGGTACCGGCCGAGCGGTAGCCGACGGCGCGGGCCAACGCGACCGCCTGCTTGCCCATGGCCTCACGGGTCTCGGGGTCGAGAAACGGGCTCGGGGCCTCCTCGATGACCTTCTGGTGGCGGCGCTGGATCGAGCACTCGCGCTCGCCGAGATGAACGATGTTGCCGCTGATATCGCCGAGGACCTGGATCTCGATGTGCCGCGGCTCTTCGATGTATTTCTCGATAAAAATCCGGTCGTCGGCAAAGCTCGCCTTCGCCTCGCTCGCGGCCGACCGAAATCCATCGCGAACCTCGGCATCATTTGCCGCGATGCGCATTCCTTTGCCGCCGCCGCCCGCCGACGCTTTGATCATCACCGGATAGCCGATGTCGCGGGCGATCGCGACCGCAGCGTCGGGGTCGGGGATGACGTCGAGGTGACCGGGGACGCTTGACACCCCGGCGGCGTGCGCCAGCTTCTTCGAGGCGATCTTGTCGCCCATCGCCGCAATCGCTTCGGGCCCCGGGCCGATGAACGTCACGCCGGCCTTGGCGAGCGCTCGCGCAAAGGCCGGGTTTTCCGACAAAAAGCCGTAGCCCGGATGGACCGCTTCGGCGCCGGTCGCCCGGCAGGCCTCGACGATCCGCTCGATCTTCAGGTAGCTCTCGGCCGACGGGGCGGGCCCGATCGCCACGGCTTCGTCGGCCATGCGCACATGCAGCGCCTCAGCATCGGCCTCCGAATACACCGCGACCGTGCCGATCCCCATCTGCCGTGCGGTGCGGATGATGCGGCAGGCGATCTCGCCGCGGTTGGCGATCAGGATCTTGCGGAACATGAAATCGGAGCTGCGGCACGAGATTGCTTCGCTTCGCTCGCAATGACAGAGGCACTGTCATTGCGAGGAGCGCAGCGACGAAGCAATCTCGAAAAAGTGCCCAGGAATCTACTCACAGCGGGATGTTGTCGTGCTTTTTCGGGGGATTGGCGAGTTGCTTGCCGCGCAGCATCGCGAGTGCCCGGCAGAGCCGCCGCCTCGTGTCGCGCGGCAGGATCACGTCGTCGATAAAGCCGCGGCTCGCGGCGACAAACGGGTTGGCGAATTTCGCGCGGTATTCCTCGGTGCGGGCCTCGATCGCCGCGGTATCGCCGAGGTCGGCGCGGAAGATGATCTCGACCGCCCCCTTTGGGCCCATCACCGCGATCTCGGCCGAAGGCCAGGCGAAATTGACGTCGCCGCGCAGGTGCTTGGAGCTCATCACGTCGTAAGCCCCGCCATAGGCCTTGCGGGTGATCAGGGTCACCTTCGGCACCGTCGCCTCAGCGAAGGCGAACAGCAGCTTGGCGCCGTGCTTGATGATGGCGCCATGCTCCTGGGCGGTTCCCGGCAGGAACCCGGGCACGTCGACGAAGGTGACGATCGGGATGTTGAAGCAATCACAAAAGCGGACAAAGCGCGCCGCCTTGCGCGAGCTGTCGATGTCGAGGCAGCCGGCCAATATCATCGGCTGATTGGCGACGATGCCGATCGTCGACCCCTCCATCCGAGCGAACCCGATCAGGATGTTGCGGGCGAAGTCGGGCTGGATCTCGAAGAAGTCGCTGTCGTCAACGACCTTCGCGATCAGCTCCTTCATGTCGTAGGGCCGGTTCGGGTTCTTCGGGACGAGCGTGTCGAGCGACGGCTCGACCCGGTCCCGTGGATCGGTCGTCGGGCGCAACGGCGGCTGAACTCGGTTCGAGGCCGGCAAAAAGTCGATAAAGCGGCGCGCCTCGAGCAATGCCTCGACATCGTTGGCGAAGGCGAGGTCGGCGACCCCCGAGCGCGTCGTATGGGTCACCGCACCGCCCAATTCTTCCTGGGTCACGGTCTCGTGGGTGACCGTCTTGACGACCTCGGGTCCGGTCACGAACAGGTAGGAGGTGTCGCGGACCATAAAGATGAAATCGGTCATCGCCGGCGAATAGACCGCACCCCCGGCGCACGGCCCCATGATCAGCGAGATCTGCGGCACCACACCTGATGCCAGCACGTTGCGTTCGAAGACTTCGGCGTAGCCCGCGAGCGAGGCGACCCCGTCCTGGATGCGGGCACCGCCGGAATCGTTCAGCCCGATCACCGGGGCGCCGACATTCATCGCCTGGTCCATGACCTTACAGATCTTCTCGGCATGCGCCTCGCTGAGCGACCCGCCGAAAACCGTGAAATCCTGGCTGAAGACAAAGACCGGACGGCCGTTGACGGTACCGTAGCCGGTGACCACTCCGTCGCCCGGGATCTTGTGCTCCTCGATCCCGAAATCGTGGCTCCTGTGTTCGACGAACATGTCCCATTCCTCGAAGGAATCGGGGTCGAGCAACAACTCCAGCCGCTCACGTGCGGTGAGCTTACCGCGGCGGTGCTGGGCTTCGATGCGGGTGATGCCGCCACCGGCGCGGGCCGCCGCCCGCTTTTCTTCCAGACGGCCGAGAATATCGTTCATGGCACCTCGCGACCGATGAGGGGGCGAGATAGCATCTGGGATGCCGGGATGGCCAGAGTCGCCATCACCCGACTTGTCCGGGCCCGGCGACCCGGCGCAGAATTGGCGCGGCCATACCATGCGGAAACAGGGGACTAACCGATGGCGAATAGCGAACTCTACGAAAAGGGCGCGGCGCTGCGGCGGCAGCTGCTGGGAGACGCGGCGGTCGAGCGTTCTACTCGGGAGATCTATAGCGACCCGGTGATGAAAAAATTCATCGACGTCGCGACCGAAACGGTGTTCGGCGCGCTGTGGACCCGCCCCGGTCTTGATCTGAAGACCCGCACTCTCGTCTGCGTCGTCTCCGATGCTGCAACGGGACGCGAGCCCGAGCTCGGCCTGCATCTGCGCATGGCGCTGCGCCAGGGGTGGACCGAGGAGGAGTTGACCGAGGTGCTGCTCCACCTCTCGGGCTATGTCGGCGTGCCGATCATCCGCGAGGCGATGATGGCAGCGAGCAAAATCTTCGCGGAGTATCGCGCGGAAATGGCGGCGAAGCCCACGACGGTCTGAGGTCGAGAGCGGGGAGAGGAAATGGCGACAAGGATGATCCTCACCGGTGATGTGAACCTGATGAACGTCACCGATCCGGCCGTACCGTTTGCGGTCGTAGCGGACGAGTTCCGAGCCACCGAGATCGTCTTTTGCAATCTCGAATGCTGTCTCTTTGAGTCCCCGACCGAGCATTCTTTGGAGCACGAAGGCTTCTTCGCCGACCCGCGGGTGGCCGGCGAGGCCTTGCGATCGGCCGGAATCGCGGCGGTTGGCCTCGCCAATAACGTCAATTACGGGGAGGCGGCAATCACAGCGTCGATCGCCCGGCTCGATGAACTCGGGATTGCGCATTGCGGAGCCGGTGCGAACCGGGCGCGGGCGCGCGCCCCGATCATCCTCGCGCGGAACGGAATGCGGTTTGGCTTTCTGCAGCGCAGCTCGGTCTATTGGCCGACCAATCACGAGGCGAGCGAGGAGGCCGCCGGCATTGCGGTGATCCGCGGTCACACCGCCTATCACATCCCGATGCACCGCAGTGGGCCGCCGGCGAACCGCCCCGGCATTCCGCCCGAGATCGTGACCTGGGCAGACCCTCATTATCTGCGCTGGCTCGACGAGGACATCGCGGCATTGCGCGAGAAGGCGGAGGTCGTCGTCGCCTCGTTCCACTGGGGGCTGCATCGGGAAGTCCTTCAATACATGACGGAGATTGCCCACCGGGCGATCGATGCCGGCGCCGACCTCGTGATCGGGCATGGGCCGCACTTTTCGCTCCCCATCGAAGTCTA
>DATNKF010000339.1:0-8331 GCA_035603555.1 Allostellaceae bacterium | reverse complement strand
TCTATCCCGAGCGCTGCAATCGCCTGGACTACGAGGGCGAGATCGCGATCGTGCTCGGCAAGCGCGGCGTCGACCTGAAGCCTGCGCAGCTGACCGATTACGTTTGGGGCGTCACGATGCTCGGCGATTGGAGCATCCGCGCGCCGGGCGGGCTGCCCGGCGGCCCCCTCAATTTCGCTTTCCCGAAGAATTTCGATACGTCGTGCTCGTTAGGTCCCTGCATTGTTGTCGGCGAAGTCGACCCGACCAATGTTGATATGGAAACCTTGGTCAACAACGAGCGCCGTCAGCGCTTCAACACGCGCGACATGGTATTCACCTTTGGCGAATACCTCGAGCATCTATCGCGCGACTTCACGCTATATCCGGGTGACATCATCAGCGGCGGAACGGCAGCCGGTACGGCAGCGGATTCGAGCGAGTCGCTGTCGGACGGCAGCTCTGCGCCCGAGCGCTTCTTGAAACCCGGCGATCTGGTGGAGATGAACTCCCCGGCGATCGGCTCGCTGCGCACACGCGTCGTCGCCAAGAATAAATGAAATTCACCACAGAGACACGGAGATCACAGTAGGGATTCTCTATTTTCTCCGTGTCTCATTGTTGAATCCTTTGTCTTTTCACCCGCCGACAAGCACTTCGATGGCCGAGGCCCAGGCCTCGCGAGTATGGCTGATGTCATTCGGCGTGTGGGCGAGCGAGACGTAGTATTTCGACTCGCCCTTCAAAATGCCGCGCTCGCGCAGCGCCGCGTTGAAGCGCCGCAGCATGTTGCCGTCGCCGCGCAGGGTGCCCCGGTAATCACGCACCGGCTCGCTCGTGAACACGACATCGAACAATGGAGGTTCGCCCAGCACCTGGGCCGTCACTCCCTTGCGCTTCAGCAGATCGGCGAGTGCTTCCATCAATTCCCGCCCAGTGGCGAAGAGGCGCTCGTAGGCGCCCGGCTGCCGCAGGATCTCGAGGGTCGCGAGCCCGGCCGTAGCCGCCACGGGGTTACCCGACAGGGTGCCGATTTGCGTGAGAAAACCCTCGTCGCCGACCGCATTGCGATCGAAATGGGCCATGATGTCGGCCCGCCCGGCGATCGCCGCCAGTGGAAAGCCGCCGCCGATCACCTTGCCGAGCGTGCACAGATCCGGCACGACGCCGTAATACTCCTGCGCGCCGCCATAGGCGAAGCGGAACCCGGTCACGACCTCGTCGAAGATCAGCAGCACCCCGTGCTCCGCGGTAATCTTGCGCAGCCCTTCGAGAAAGCCGGGAGCGGGCGGGATGATCCGCTGAAACGGCTCGAGGATGACCCCGGCCAGCTCGTCCTTATGCTCGCGCACCAGGCTCGCGACGACCTCGAGGTCGTTAAACGGCGCCACCAGGATCTCGTCGCACAGGCTCCTCGGTATTCCGGCCGAATCGGGGATCGGCTGCGGGAAGTTGCCGCTTCGGCGCCAGGCTCATCAGCGAATAGTCGCTCATGCCGTGAAAGCCGCCCTCGAATTTGAGGATCTTGTCGCGCTTGCGAAACGCCCGTGCGGCGCGCATCGCATAGAGGTCGGCCTCGGAGCCAGTGGAGACGAAGCGCACCTGCTGGGCGCAGGGCACCGCTTCGACGATCGCCGCGGCGAGCTCGATCCCCCAGCGGTTGTTGGCGAAGAAGGTCGTGCCCTGGGTAATGCGCTGGTGGACGGCGGCGGTGACCTCGGGATGGGCGTGGCCAACGAGCATCGGGCCCGAGCCGAGCAGGAAATCGACATACTCCCGGCCGCCCTCGTCCCACACCCGGCCGCCGCGGCCCTCGCGGATCACCACCTCGGACGGGAAATTGCCGAAAGTGCCGCCGGGCAGCACGCGCTTGGCCTTATCGATAAGCCCGCGCTCGACCTCGCTCTCGCTCACCGGGTCCATCGCATCGCCTCCGCTATTGTCCCGCGGCAGTTGTCCCGTCCCACCAGGCCCCGGGTCAAGGCTTTCCCGGTCTTAAGCGTTTATAGGCGTGCCCCGTTTAGCCTCCGCGGCGCAATGACCGAGATCGAGATCTGGCGCGCCGCCTACCTGGTGCTGCGGTGGTACGGCGCCACGGCCGAGCAAGACAGCGCCAGGCGAGCCGACGAGTTGGTGGGGGCTGGCGACCCCGCCGGAGCGGCGGGCTGGCGCCGCATCATCGAGGTGATCGGTCAGCTCGCCAACAGGACGCCTCCCGGCCCGCTGCACTGACCTGACCCCAGCCGATTGACGATGTACACAAATCGCCCACATGTTTGAATGGGATGAAGCAAAAGCGGTTGAGAATTCTACGCGAGCGCAGTCTCGATTTCCGGGATGCCGAGCAGATTTTCGACGGCCGCCCGGTCATCCACATCGCATCCTGGCGCAATGATGAGGATCGTTTCGTTTCGACCGCTGAGATCCACGGCAAGCTGTACACGGTTGTATGGATGTGGAGAGAGCAAAGTCAGCGAATTATCTCGTTCAGGAGGGCGAGAGATGGCGAAGAAAGGGCGTATCGTAAGTTATACGGCTGAGGAGTTGGCCGAGAAGAGAAGGCGAGGCGAGACCCGCTCGGACTGGGCGAGAGGGGCAACGATGACGAGCGAGGAAATCGAGGCCCAAGTCGCGGCCGATGAAGACGAAGTGGGCATGGTGGTGGACTGGGATAGTGTCACAGTCGAGCTCCCCAAGCCCAAGGCGCATCTGCACATGCGGGTCGACCGCGACGTTCTCGATTATTTCCGCGGATTGGGGAAAGGCTATCAAACCAGAATCAACGCCGTACTCAGGTCCTATGTCGAGCGCATGCGGCAGGACTAAATCCCGACATTGAAACAAGCTTCAGGTTCTAACTACGGCCGCGCCCCGCGTTCGCCTCGTTGCTGCATGCAGGCGCCGAGCGCTTGCGGATCGTTGGCGGCTTGCACGCAGCTCTGCCTTTGCTGATCGACTCCCGCTTCGCTCATTCGCCTCAGGACGTCGGCTTTCTGTGCCTGAAATTCCTGGGGGTCCTGCTCCATGCAGGCAGCCACCGCTTGAGGATCATTGGCGGCTTGTACGCAGCTTTGCCTCTTTTGGAGATTGGCGATCCCCTTGCTCAGCTGCTTGAGAATTTCGGCCTTCTGGGACTGAATGTCTCCCCCGCTCCCGCCCTGCGCTTCAGGCAGAGCGCTTTGGCACGACGCCACACTCGCTATCGTCAAAGCCAGCATCATTGCTCTCAACACGACGTCTCTGTTCATGGCAACCGACCCCGAGCCGCGGACAACATCGTTTCGTCGGGCTAACCTTTAGCACGTGGACTTCGATGGCAGGAGCCTTCAGACTGACTGAAAAAACAGGCCAATTTTGCCCGAAACCGGGCAAACCATTTGCTCTCGGCGCCAAAGGTTTGCAGATTTTGCCGCCATGTCGGAGCCGATCGAGTTCGAGGACCTCGTAGCGTACTTGGTTCGCACGACGCGGCTGAGCGAGCCCGAGGCGACGCGGCTGGTCGACGAGGTGCTGTCGTTTATCGACGAGCGGCCGGAGGAGTTCGTGTGCCGCCGCCATCGGGCTTTGCAGGGCGAGGGGCTGTCGAACAGCGAGATTTTCGCGCGCCTTTCGGCCGAGCTCGCGCGCTGGCGGTTTCGCGCGCCGGTCTATAGCGAGCGCCAGCTCCGACGCATGATCTACGGCTGAAGGAGAACCCGGACATGTGCGGCATCGTCGGCTATATCGGCAAGCGCGACGCGGCGCCGATCCTGATGGAGGGGCTCCATCGGCTCGAATATCGCGGCTACGATTCCGCCGGCATCGCGGTCGCCCATTCGGGCGAGCTGCGCCTGGCCAAGTGCAAGGGGCGGGTGCGCGAGCTCGAAAAGCTGCTGCCCGCCCGCTTCAAGGGCGCCCCCGGCATCGCCCATACCCGCTGGGCGACGCATGGCGAGCCGAGCGACCGCAATGCCCACCCGCATTGCGACGGTGCCAACCGCATCGCGGTGATCCACAATGGCATCATCGAAAATGCCGCGGCATTGCGGGCGCGCCTCGAAGGTGCGGGCGTCGTCTTCCGCTCCGAGACCGACAGCGAGGTGCTGGCGCACCTGATCGCGGCGATGCCTGAGCGCTCGCTCGACGCCGCGGTGCGCGCGGCGTTGCGGCTCGTCACCGGCACCTACGGGCTCGCCGTGCTCGACGCGGCGCGGCCCGAGGCGATCGTCGTCGCCCGCAACGGCAGCCCGGTGGTGCTGGGAGTGGGCGAGCGCGAAATGTTCGTCGCTTCCGACGCTGCAGCCTTGGTGCGGCACACCCGCCGGGTCGTCTACCTCGACGACGGCGAGGTGGCGCTGGTACGCGCCGACGGGTACGAGACCGCGACCCTCGACGGCGGTCCGACCGCCAAGACCCCCTCGACGATCACCTGGACGAGCGAGGCCTTCGACAAGGGCGAATTCGCGCACTTCATGAGGAAGGAGATCGCCGAGCAGCCCGAGGCGGTCGAGCGCACCTTGAGCGGCAGGCTCGAGCCGCGCTTCCAGACGACGCATCTGGGCGGCATCGAGCTTGCCGCGCACGAGCTTCTCGATATCCGCCGGGTCAAGATCTTGGGCTGCGGCTCGGCCTACATCGCCGGTACGATCGGCGCCCAGCTGATCGAGCAGCTGGCGCGACTACCGGCGCATGCAGAGCCCGCCTCCGAATTCCGCTACCGCAACCCGGTGATCGAGCGCGACACGCTCTACATCGCCGTCAGCCAATCGGGCGAAACCTTCGACACCTTGGCAGCGGTGCAGGAAGTGAAGCGCAAGGGCGGGCGCGTGATCGGCATCGTCAACGTCGTCGGCAGCACGATCGCGCGAGAATGCGGCCGCGGCATCTACCTGCACGCCGGTCCCGAAATCGCCGTCGTGTCGACCAAGACCTTCACCTGCACCGCCATTGCTTTCGCGCTGCTCGCCATCCAGCTCGGCCGCATCCGCGATCTCTCGACCGCCGCTGGCGGCCGCCTGCTCACGGCACTCGCGGCACTGCCGGAGCAGATCGACGGCATCATCGCGCGCGAGCCCGAGATCGCCCGGCTTGCCGAGCGGCTCGTCGCCTGCGAGCACGCCTTCTTCGTTGGGCGCTCCGCGGGTTACGCGGTGGCGATGGAGGGGGCGCTCAAGCTCAAGGAGGTCAGCTACCTGCACGCCGAGGCCTATTCGGCGGCCGAGCTCAAGCACGGCCCGCTGGCGTTGATTTCGCCCGAGACCCCGACCGTGGCGGTGATCCCGCGCGATGATCTTTATCCGAAGAACCTCTCGACGATCGCGGAAATCCGCGCCCGGCGGGGGCCGGTCTTAGCGGTGACCCACACTGGCGACATGCCCGCGGCGGTCGACGCCGCGTTTGCCGTCCCTGCCTCCGAGCCCGAGCTCGCCCCGATCCTGCTTAACATCCCGTTGCAGCTGCTCGCCTACCACGTCGCCCTGAAACGCGGCTGCGACATCGATAAACCGCGCAATCTCGCAAAATCGGTGACCGTCGAATAACGGCACTCTCGTGGTCAGAACGCAACGGATGGTACCCGCAAAAAGCCAAAGGTTCTGCCGGTTTCAATGAAACTTTCGCGGGCGCCAAACGTCAGGTTCTTACCACCAGTATTGGTCCTTGGAAAAATTAGCCATCACAGAGGCACGGAGATCACTTCGTGTGCTCAGCGGCGTCCAAGAAAAATTCCGGCCAGTGCGACGCAGCGCGCCAGGCCCTGTTCGAAGGTTCGGCAGAGACACCGCGAATGGAAACCGGCAGCCAGGTTGTCGGCCGCGCCGCCCGACCCAGGCAGGTAAAGCCTGCCAAGCATAAGCCGCGGCGACAGCCGGGGGGCACAAGGTTGAGTTGCTCGGAGTTCTCAGCGGAGCCACGGGTCCAGTTATTCGAACCCATCAGCTTGAGCGCGTCGTCGACGACCATGGTTTTGGCATGCGCGATTCCATCTCTGCGGGTCGATGCGGCCGTCACCGACCGCCCGACCTCAGACGATGTTATATTGCGATCTGCAATCGATCACTCACGGCTAGCACTGAACATGGATATTGAACGGATGGTTTGCGGCTGCTCCGCTAAGGGAAAAAGTCTGTACAAAAACGGCATCCGCATTGCCGGAGCGTGGGGTAACGGTGACGATCGCTGGGGCGAGAAAGGAGGCGGGAGAGGTGCCGATCGTCGCCGTGTACACGCATTTCGACACGTCGCTTGGGAATGTCACTTGGTAAGTGCCGGTGCTGAGGTGCGTAGCACTGGACCCCGCAGGGCCCAGATGGAGCACGCCGCTCGAACCGACTATCGCGCTATAAGTCTTTGTGTCGACGCCCAAGTCCCCGGCTGAGCTCGCTAATGCCTCCAGCGCGTTCGCTGCCGGCGGTGTCGGGGGTTGCTGAGCAAGCGATAGGGAGGTCGTAAGCAGGGCAGCCCCTAGGATGGCGGCCGATCGCAGTGCGATTTTTTGGGACATCTCTTCCACATCTCCGAGGTTGATGGAATACCAGTTAGCGCACTTTCGCTGATGCAGCGTATCTACCCATTTACCCCGATTACCGTCAATAACTCGTCTTCGATGGGGCCGGCGGTCTTCCAATGGCGGGGCCAGGCTTGTTGGGACGGTAAAGGCGTATCCTGGCGGGCGCGAAAAAACTCACCGGGCTGCTGAGCGCTCGATCGGTCGAGATTGCTTCGTCGAAGGCGCTCCTCGCAATTACCGTGTACCGATTTGGTCGAGATCTCCTCTAACGCCAGCTGCGAAAGCAGTGGCCCTAATGCCATTCGCCCGACGGATTTTGCCAGCGGCCGAGGTGCCACCCGAGCCCGCAGCCCCTGACGGCCAGCTCGCTTCTTGATGCGCTGCGGCGGGAACACGGCGCCGTCGCGGCTAGCGGCAATGCGGGATGACCTCTCGGGCGAACCGCGTCATCGATTGCCTGACCATGGCGTGGTCCATGATCCCGCCTTGGTTGAAGTAGCAGATGAACTCGTCCATCCCGTATTCGCGGCGCAGCGCCTGCACCCGCTCAATGCAGTAATCGGGGTCGCCGAAGACGCCCATCTCGCGGTCGAAATCCTCGTACTTGACGCGCTCGATGCGGGCCAGCACCTGGCGAAACGCCTCGAAGCTCCGGATGTCGGTCTGGCCGAGGGGCCGCAGCCGCTCCGCCGCCTCGCGCAGAAAGCGCAAGAGCCCCGCCTCGCAATCCTCACGTGCCTCCGCCCGGCTCGCCGCGACGTGTACCGGAAAGGCTAATGCCGTGTCGCCGGCGGGCAAGGTGTCGCGATAGACTTTCAAACCCTCCTTGAGCTTATCCGGCGGGTTGATCAGCGGAGTGGCGAAGATCGATAACTTGCGCCGCGCGGCGAGCGGGAAGGTGTCCGGGCTGTTAGCGGCGATCCGCAATGGTGGGTGCGGCTTTTGCACAGGCCGCGGGACGACGCTCAGTTCATGGGCACGAAAATGCCTGCCTTCGTAGGAGAAGGTGTCGTTGGTCCAGGCCTGGAGGATGAAGTCGAGCGCCTCCTCGAAGCGCTCGCGGCTCTCTTCCTGCGGGATGGCGTAGCCTTCGTAGTGCAGGGGCGCGGTGCCGCGGCCGCACCCGAGTTCGAGCCGGCCGTCGCTGAGGATGTCGGCAATTGCTGCTTCTTCGGCGATCTTCACCGGGTTGTGTAGCGGCAGCAAGGTCACCGCTGTCCCCAGGCGGATGCGGCTCGTGCGCTGCGCGGCCGCGGCCAACACCATCAACGGATCAGCGAGGACCGAGAAGGCGCGGCTGAAGTGGAGCTCACCGAGCCAAACCGTATCAAAGCCGAGCTCATCGCCGAGCTCGATCTGAGCCATGATGTCGCGATAGCGCTGCTGCTCCGAGAAGCCGCTCGCACACGGCAATTGATCGAAGAAGCCGAAACGCATCTCTCCCTCCCCAGCGGGTTGTTCGCCATGGCGCTGGCTGACCCGATAGCACGCTCCGACAGCGAGCGGCAACCGGGCGATCCGGTACCCAAACCGCGGGACCTGAGTTAGCATCGCCGGCACGCTTGATGCATGATTGCACGCAGCGATCCGCTGCGGGGGAGGGGGATGTTTCGTCTATTGCTCGGCTTGGCTCTGGTTTTGCCCGCGGTTCCCTCCTCGGCACAGGAATCGCTGCTCGATGTCGTCCTGAAGCGCGACAAGCTGATCGTCGCCACCTACAGCACTTCACCGCCCCTCGCCTATGTCGACGAGAACGGTAAGCTGGTCGGCTTCGAGATCGATATGGCGCACGAAATCACCAAGGATCTGCTCGGCGATCCGGAAAAGGTCGAGTTCGTCGTCGTGCAATCGGACGGGCGCTTTCC
>DATNKF010000338.1:0-3072 GCA_035603555.1 Allostellaceae bacterium | reverse complement strand
GCGGTCAGAACCTGGCGGCTGGTAAGCAAGCCATAGAGCAGTGCCAACACCCCGCAGGCAATGACGAGAAAGTATGCAGCAGACATCGGAAAGGTTCCTTCGCCGCGAGCCAAATTAAAAGGTAGAAACCCGCCCTGCCCGGACCGGCAGGAGCAGGTCAGAGCCCCGAATCATGCCAGAAGAGCATTCGCCCGGCAACCATACCGTCGCCGGCTCGCAGCTCCTCCCCCGGTGTCTGATGCGGGCTTGAGGTTCCTGCGACTTGTGGTTGTCCGTTATATGACGGCCCGCTGCTCCTGCAGCGGGTCTGCAGCGGGAACTCCTCTTCAGGTTGAAAGGCGCAATTTCGGCCAGACCGCCTTCGAAAGCCCCGCCCGCGCACCTGCTCCCGCGGTCTCACCCGCACCACATCAACGAGATGCGCATCCTCGCGTTGGTAACAGCCCCATCAGGCGCCGCTATCAGCCTTAACTGTATTATGCTAATGGGGCAATTTTATGGATACCAAATTGGTAATTCCTGTACTATCTGTTCGAGCGAGTACACTAGAAATGCCGGTAGCCGGTGGCCTCGACCGTGATCGTTTGTCCCGCGTCGTCGACCGGGCGCACGCCGGCTCCGGCTTCGATCCTGCCGATCATCGTGATCGCCACCCGGAGCTGGGTGGATAGGGCGACGATGCTCTCGGCGGCATAAGGGGGTGCACTAAACAGCAGCTCGTAATCGTCACCGCCGGTGGCAAGGCGCGAACGGATACCAGGTTCGGCGGCAACGACGAGCCGAGCTGCGGGCGACAGCGGCAGCCGTCCCAATTCGACGACTGCGGCGACGCACGAGGTTTCGCAAATATGGCCGAGGTCGGCGAGCAGACCGTCCGAGACATCGATCATTGCATGCGCGATCCCGGCGAGAAGCGGGCCGAGTTCGACGCGCGGATCGGGGACCTGGAAGCGGGAGATCAAGGCAGCCTGATGCTCGGCCGGTAATTCCGGATAGGCGCCGCCCAGCGCGCCGAGCCCGAGGAACGCATCGCCGACAGTACCGGAAACCCAAACAAGGTCGCCGGGCTGTGCGCCGCTACGGCGGACCTCCGTACCCGCCGCCACCTCGCCGATTGCGGTCAGGGAGAACGAAGCGGGCCCTGGCGTCGTGACGGAGTCACCACCCAAGAGATCGACCCCGAACCGTCGCTGGTCCTCCTCGAGACCCCTGGCGAACTCGGCGATCCAGTTTGCGCCGAGCGTCGCAGGAAGCGCTGTCGTCAGCAAATAGTGCAACGGCCGCGCTCCCATCGCGGCGAGATCGGACAGATTGACCCGGAGCAGTTTGCGTGCGACGAGATCGGGCGGATCGTCCGGCAAATAGTGAACACCCTCGACGATCGCATCGGCGGTAACCACTAGGTTCCGCCCGCAGCGGCAGTCGACGAGCGCCGCGTCGTCGAGCAGACCCAGTCCGCCGGGCCCAGCGAGCGGCGCGTAGAACCGTCGGATGCGCTGAAATTCATCGAGGGCTTCCGGGGCCGCCATGGCGATTAAAGCTCATCCGCTCGCAGCGTACGCGCCACGCGGTCGAGAACGCCATTCGCAAGGGCGGGCTCCCTGCCGGTAAAGAACGCGTAGGCGACAGCGGTGTATTCGCTGATTATGACCCGGGGCGGCACGTCCGCCCGATGCACCAGCTCGAAGGCTGCGGCTCGCAGGATCGCGCGCAATACTGAATCGAGCCTCGCTAACGGCCAGTCCGGGGTCAAAGCGGCCGAGATCTCTGCGTCGAGCCGTTCCTGATCGGCGGCGGTCCTGCGGACGATATCGGCAAACAAGGCGGGATCGGCCTCGCCCAGCTGGTCGCCGTCGATCTCTCGCCCGAACCGGTGCCGGATGAACTCGCGAACGACCGCCTCGGGCTCGGCCTCGGGGTTAGCCTCGAGCTGGTAGAGCGCCTGGACTGCCGTCAGCCGGGCGACGCTGCGTCGCCGGCTACCGCCGCGCTGATAGTCCTCGCCGGCGGCCGAGACGGTCACTCGCCGTTCTCGGCCAGACGCCGCTTCAGCTCGACCATCGCGAGGCAGGCGCGCGCTGCAGCACCGCCATGGTCGCGCCCGTCGGGTGAAGCGCGGGCCAATGCCTGGGCCTCGTTCTCGACCGTCAGAATGCCGTAGCCGATCGCGAGGCCGTCGCGGATCGCCAAGTCCTGCAGGCCACGCGCGCTCTCGGCGCAGATGTGGTCGTAATGTGTGGTCTCACCGCGGATCACACAGCCGAGCGCGACAAACCCATCGAACCGGTCGCTCGCCCGCGCGGCAAAGCCGATCGCCGCAGGTATCTCGAACGCGCCCGGAACCTGCAGGCTTTCGTGGGTAGCGCCCGCCACCGCAAGAGCGCGCTCGGCGCCACGACGAAGCTCCGCGGCGATATGGTCATAATAGGGCGCCTCGACGACCAGAATGTGAGGAGGCTGGGTCATGGCGCAGGCTGGAGAAGCCGTGCGACGTAACGGGCGATCAGGTCGATTTCTAGGTTCATCTGCTGTCCGGGCTGGGCCTGTCCAAAGGTCGTGCAGGAAAGGGTATGGGGGATGATATTGACGCCAAAGCGGTCTTGGGCCAACTCGTTGACGGTGAGACTCACCCCGTCGAGCGCCACTGATCCCTTCGGCGCGATAAAGCGCGCCAGCCCTATTGGTACCTCCACAACAAAGCGCACCGATTCGGCCTCGGGTCGACGCTCGACGATCCGCCCCAGTCCATCGACGTGCCCCAAAACGAGGTGCCCGCCGAGCTCGTCTCCGAGCCGCAACGATCTCTCGAGATTGACCGGCGTGCCCACCTCCCACTGCCCGAGCGTCGTGTGTGCCAATGTCTCGACCGACGCCTGAACCGAGAATGCTCCGGGCTCGACCGCGACGACGGTGAGGCATGCTCCAGAGCAGGCGATCGAGGCGCCGAGAGGGATGGCCGAGGTGTCAAAACCCGTCGCGATTGTCAGATCTAGAAGATCGCCGCGCCGCAGGCGCCGTACCCTACCCAGATCGGTGATGATACCGGTAAACATGCAGGGTAGGCTACGGGTC
>DATNKF010000337.1:0-2129 GCA_035603555.1 Allostellaceae bacterium | reverse complement strand
AGCACGCCGCAGAGGCACATCCGCCCATCCCGCTCGAGAGCCTTTCTGAAAGCAGATCGATATGCGGAGATGGCATCGTCCTCCGTTTCATTCGGCCGCGACGCAACAGTAGCGAGAAATCGGTCTGCATAACGTTGAACGACAGCAGCGGCCAGTGTGGCCTTGGTGGGAAAATGGTGATGCACGCTTGCGCTCTTGATACCGAGCTCAGCCGCAAGGTCGCGAAAGCTGAAGCCTCTATATCCGGCATGGCGGATGTGGGCCTCAGCCAGGTCCATTAATTTTTGGGCGGTTTCATTCACGGTCCTTCCTGTCTATCGATAGATAGGTCTTGACGGGCATAATTCTCAGAGCTATTCTGCCTCATCAACCTATCGATAGATAGATATCAGCAGGAGAATAGCTATGCGCTTCAAGGACAAGATTGCGATCGTCACCGGCGGTGCTTCGGGGATCGGCAAGGAGGTCGCGACCCGCTTTGTGGCCGAAGGCGGCTCGGTCGTCATCAATGGCCGCAACATGGCCAAGGCCGAGGCGGCCGCGCGAGAGATCGACCCGACGGGCAAGCGCGTCGTCGTTCACGCGGGCGACATCGCCCTACCGGCAACGAGTGATGCGGTGGTGAAGACGGCGATCGGTCGTTTTGGTCGCGTCGACGTGTTGTTCAACAACGCCGGCATTTTCGCGCCGAAGCCGTTCCTCGAGATCAACGAGGTCGAATACGACCGCTTCCTCGACATCATCCTCAAGGGCAAGTTCTTCGCCGCCCAGGCCGCTGCGAAAGCCATGAAGGCCTCCGGCCGAGGTGGCGCGATCGTGCAGACCGGTTCCATGTGGGCCCTGCAGGCGATCGGCGCGACTCCGTCGGCAGCCTATTCAGCGGCGAACGCCGGCGTCCATGCGCTGGTCAAGAACCTCGCGATCGAGCTGGCAGCCGACAAGATTCGCGTGAACGCGATCGCACCCGCGGTAATCGAAACGCCGGTGTACGGCACGTTCCTCACGCCCGAGCAGGTGAAAACTGTGCTGCCGACCTTCAACGCAATGCACCCGCTTGGCCGCAATGGCCAGCCGGCGGATGCAGCCGAAGCGCTGCTGTTTCTCGCCTCCGATCAGGCGAGTTTCATTACCGGCGTCGTTCTCCCCGTCGACGGCGGCGTTATGGCCGGCAGGCAATAGTCGGCGGATCTCGAGTCGATCATCCGAAACGAGGGACGCAAGCTGCGCCTGACGAGATCCGAGATCGGCATCCGCATGCATATGCCGTTGCCAGCGCAGCCCCGTCTACAAGGACAATAGAGATGTATATGCAAAGTCAGAAAAAGCTGTTCACGCCCGTGCAGATCGGACCGATCACGCTCAAACATCGCATCGTGATGCCGCCGATGAGTCGGCTTCGAGCTCAGTGGCCGAGTGGAATTCCGAGCGACTTAATGCGTGAATACTATAGCCAGCGTGCCTCTGACGGCGGGTTGATTCTCACAGAAGCGACGGCGATCTCGCCGTCTGGCCGCGGCTACCGCGGCGCACCTTGTCTCTACCGCGATGAGCAGGTGACGGGTTGGAAACGGATTACAGATGCGGTCCATGCCAAGGGCGGCTATATGTTCGTCCAGCTTTGGCACGCTGGCCGGACGACGCACGTTGCGGTGACAGGAGAGCAGCCGGTCACGGCCTCTGTCGATCCCGCTTATTGGGCCGATCCCAACATTTTCGTCGTGACCCCGGACGGCTTTTCGCGACCGTCGCCGCATCGAGCGCTGGAGACGGCGGAGATCGCTGTGATCGTCGAGCAGTACCGTACCGCCGCCGTCAACGCGAAGCGTGCAGGCTTCGACGGCGTCGAAGTCATGGCCGCCAATGGTCATCTGATCGACCAGTTTCTCCAGGACAACAGCAACAAGCGCATCGACCGCTACGGCGGCTCGATCGAGAACCGAACCCGACTTCTGGTCGAAGTGGTCGAGGAGCTGGTCCCGGTCTGGGACGCAGACCGTGTCGGCGTCCGCATCGCGCCAAGCGGGACCTACAACGGCATGGGGGACAGTAATCCGCGTGCACTGTTCCGTTATGTCGCAGAGCGGCTCAACGTCTTTGGGTTGGCCTATCTACATGTCATCGAGCCTCGA
>DATNKF010000336.1:0-2345 GCA_035603555.1 Allostellaceae bacterium | reverse complement strand
GGCGTGCTTGCCGGCGCCGATGCCGGCCGCCTTCGCGGCCTCGACCAGCAGGCATAGCGAGGCCGCGACCTCGCCCTCGAGATAGTGGTCCGCCTGCAGGCTCTGATAGACCATCATGCCCTTCAGCGGGTTCTCGTCGATGGCGACGATCGTCCCGGTCGTCGGCTTACGGCTCGGCGGATACCAGGGAGCCCGGCAGCCGACCAAGAGGACGAGATCGGCATCCTTCAGAAACGGCTGGATGCCGGTGCCGAGATGCAGCGGATGGTTCTTCGGGAAGTTCGCAAAGGCGGCGCGCCCGCCGACTGGGATGGCGAAGAGGTCGGCAAGCTCGACCAGTGCGGCAAAGGCTGCGGGATCGCGGCCGGCGGTCTCGGTCAGGATGACCGGGTTGCGGGCGCCGATCAGCAGCTCCACGATCGTCTCGACATCGGCGTCCTTGGGCCGGGTCTTAGGTGGCGGCGGGACCCGGCGCGGGTTCTGGTGCGGCGTCCATTCCTGCAGCATCACTTCGAGCGGCGCGTTGAGGTAGACCGGCCCCATCGGGGTGCGCTGCGCAAATTCGCCGGCGCGCACGACGTGCTCGTAGAGGGTGTGCACGTTCGCGGCCTGGGTCGCCCATTTGGTCACCGGCTCGACGAGACGCTGCGGGCCGCCGACGATGCTGAGGCTGCGATACCATTGCGGCTCGATCGCCAGCTCCGGATCCTCGCCGAAGCTCGTCGACTCGCCCGACAGGATGACCATCGGCACCTCGGCGAGCATCGCCGAATGCATGCCGGCCGAGCCTTGCAGGAGACCGGCGCCGGCGTGCAATAGCACCGCCTGCATGCGCCCGGTCATCTGCGTGTAACCCATCGCCATGTCGACCGCCAAGGTCTCGTGCCAGCAATCGATGTAGGACGGACCTGCCTTCTGGTTGACCTTCTGGCGGGCGAGCGCCTCCCACACCGGCGACCATTCCGAGCCGGGCGAAGAGATGATGTAGTCGAGGCCCAGGCTGCGAAACGCCTCGAGGATTGCTTCGCCGCCGTCGCAATACTGCTTCATCGCCCGCCCCTCTGACGCTTAATGCGCGGCATGATAGCGGGACGCCGCCGCGACGCGCTATCCTTCATCCCAGTTGGCATCCAGTCGCCCGTGCGCCGCGCCGCCACAAGGAGAGAAGCACCATGGAATTCGGCATGTTCCACCAATTTCCGGCCCTCCCCGGCCGAAGCGAGCGCGAGGCGTTCGAGGAAGCCTTTGCGCAGATCGATGCCGCCGAGCGCTGGGGTCTTGATGTGATGTGGCTGGCCGAGCTCCATTTCGACCCGCAACGCTCGGTGCTGTCGGCACCGCTCAGCATCGCCAGTGCGGTCGCCGCCCGCACCAATCGCATCAAGATCGGCATCGCCGTGCAGGTCCTGCCGCTCTGCCATCCGCTGCGCATCGCCGAGGAGGGAGCGACGGTCGATCAGATCAGCGGCGGCCGCCTGATCTTCGGCGTCGGCCGCAGCGGGCTGCCGCGGACCTACGAAGACTACGGGGTCTCCTATGCCGAGAGCCGCGACCGCTTTGCCGAAGTTCTCGACATCGTCGAGCAGGCCTGGTCGCAGCCCGCCGTCTCCTATGAAGGCAAGTACTACAGCTTCAAGAACATCACGGTGGCGCCGAAGCCATTGCAGAAGCCGCTGCCGCCGATTCGGATCGCTGCAGCGAGCCCCGACACCTATCCCTCGGTCGGCGAGCGCGGCCTGCCGATCTTCATCAACGCCCGCTACGGTTCGTTTTCCGAATTCGCCCCGGAGATCAGCAAGTATCGCGAAGCCTACGCCGCGGCTGGCCACCCGGGCCACGGGCAGGTGTATCTCCGGGTCCCGACCTATCTCGCCGAGACCGAGGAGCGTGCGTATTCGGAGCCGCAGGAGAGTCTGATGCACTTCTACCGCGAGCAGGCCCAGCGGCTCCGGGATTCGCTGAGTCGCGCCGGCACGCGCGCGATCGAAGGACGTGCGGAGCGGCTGAAGCGCATCGAGAACCTGACCTACGACGAGGCCTTGACCGGCCAGGTGCTGGTCGGCACTCCACAGATGGTGACCGATCGTCTAGGCGCGCTGCAGGACGAACTCGGGATCGACGGCATCTTGGCCGAGCTGAATTGCGGCGGGCTCGTCCCGCACGATCGCGTGATGACCGCCCTGCACCTGCTGTGCGAAGAGGTCATGCCGCGCTTCCATTGAATTTGCCGTGCGGGAGATGGCACCTCTGATCGAGGCGGTCGACGTCAGCAAGCGCTTCGCCGACGGGCTCGGGCGCGAGGGCACTCTCGCGCTCGCCGGGCTGTCCCTGGCGATCGATGCCGA
>DATNKF010000335.1:0-2989 GCA_035603555.1 Allostellaceae bacterium | reverse complement strand
CCGATCGCCATGGTCGAGCTGGTCTTCATCCTCGCCGTCTTTGTGTCCGCGGCTGTCGCCTCTACCCAACGCGAGAGGGCGCGTCGCGGACGCCCATTGAGTCTCCGGTCCCCGCTCGCCGCGCTTCCCTGCCAATTCCCTGCCAGACACGGCGATAGCATGGATAATTCTCGTTATATCAATGGCTTGGGCAAAAAGAATGCAAATTCCTCCCTGCTAATCCCGCGTAGCAGGGAGATCGCGCCGGCAAGCGAGGCTTGCCCGTTCCCTGCCGGGCGCGCTACTCCGTTGCCGGCGAACCCAAGCGGAGGGAACGAGATGATCGCGGGCGAGTTCGATGTCGTCGTCGTCGGTGCCGGCAATGCCGGGATGTGCGCTGCACTCGCCGCCCGCGGGCAGGGGGCGCGGGTGCTGGTGCTCGAAGCAGCCCCCTTCGACGAGCGCGGGGGCAACAGCCGCTACACCGCGGGTGCCTTGCGTTTTGTCTATAACGGCGTCGACGACCTGTTGAAGCTCTGCGATCTCAGCGAGACCGAGATCGCGACATCAGATTTCGGCACCTACACGAGCGACAAATATTACGACGACCTCGGACGGCTGACCGACTATCGCAGCAACCCCGACATGGCCGAGCTCTTGATCACCAAGAGCCAGGAGACCTTGTTGTGGATGCGCGGCCAGGGCATCCGCTTTGCCCCGATGTATTCGCGCCAGGCCTTCAAGCACGATGGCAAGTTCGTCTTCTGGGGCGGGTTGGCGCTCGAAGCCTGGGGCGGCGGACCGGGGCTCGTCGAGGGGTTGTTCAAGGCTGCCGAGGAGCGCCAGATCCAGATCGCCTACGAGGCGCGCGGCGAGAAGCTGATAGCCGACGATGACGGCGTGCACGGTGTTGTCGCCAAGGTCGAGGGCAAGACCACCGAGATCCGGGCTAAGGCAGTGATCCTCGCCTGCGGCGGATTCGAGGCCAATGCCGAGATGCGTACCCGCTATCTCGGCCCGGGCTGGGACTTGGCCAAGGTCCGCGGCACCCGCTTCAACACCGGCGCGGGCATCAAGATGGCCCTCGACATCGGTGCCATGCCCTACGGCAACTGGTCGGGCTGCCATGCCGTTGGCTGGGACTACAACGCCCCCGAATTCGGCGACCTCGCGGTCGGCGACAATTTTCAGAAGCACAGCTACCCCTTCGCCATCATGGTCAATGCCGACGGCGTGCGCTTCTGCGACGAGGGTGCCGACTTCCGCAACTACACCTATGCCAAATACGGCCGCTTGATCCTCGAGCAGCCGCACCAATTCGCCTGGCAGATCTTCGACCAGCAGACCGTGCATCTGCAGCGCGACGAATACCGCATCCGTCAGGTCACCAAGGTCACCGCGGACACGATCGAGGCTCTGGCCGACAAGATGGCCGAGTACGCGCCGGTCGATAAGCCGCAATTCCTCGAAACCGTGCGCGCGTTCAATGCGGCGGTGCAGAGGGACGTGCCCTACAATCCCACGGTCAAGGACGGCCGCGGCACGGCCGGCATAACCCCGCCCAAGACCAACTGGGCGATGGCGATCGAAAAGCCGCCCTTCGAGGCGTATTGCACGACCTGCGGTGTGACCTTCACCTTTGGCGGGTTGCGCATCGACACCGACGGCCGTGTGCTCGACACCGCGCAACAGCCGATCCCCGGCCTCTACGCCGCCGGCGAGCTCGTCGGCGGCCTATTTTATTTCAATTATCCCGGCGGCACCGGCCTGGTCTCGGGCTCGGTCTTTGGGAAGATCGCCGGGACCAGCGCCGGAACGGCGGTGCTCCAGCCCTGATCCCGGCGATCGGCACGGCTTAGTAACGCCAGCCGTAGCCGTACCCGTGGGGACCGTACGCGTAGGGACCCCAATCGTGATGGCGGTGGTGATACCCCCACGCCGGATGGGGTTGCCAGCAATGCCAAGCATAGCCGTTCCACCAGCACCGCGCTTCCGCCGGCGTCGACAAGGCAGTCGTGCCGAGCAAAAAGACCGCGAGCGTGGCGATGACGATCTTCTTCATCGCTATACCTCCTGAACTTCCTTTCTGGAGGTGATAACGACGACAACGGGCGAATCAGTCCCTATTAACCTTATCTCATCAAGAAATATTCGCCGCGCCGCTTGGCGGCGAGCGCATCATTCGCAGGATGTATTCGACTGTTGCTTGCGGATCAGCGGCGCGCATCACCTCGCCCATGACGGCGATCCCGCAGGCGCCGGCAGCCAAGCACGCCGCGGCGTTTTCGGGAGTGATGCCGCCGAGGGCAACGACCGGACCACGGGCCGCGGCAACGATGCGGGCGAGACCGTCGAGGCCGAGTGCTGGACCATAGCCAGGCTTGCTCGCCGTGACGAAGACTGGGCTCGCGGTGACGTAATCCGCCCCCGCTCGCAGCAATGCCGCGGCTTCGTCTGCGGAATGGGCCGAAGCCCCGATCAACGCTCCCGGCAGCCGGGCGCGTGCCGCGACAGGACTGCCGCCGCTCGGCAGATGCACCCCGTCGGCACCCACTGCCGCGACTGCCTCGATATCCTCGTGCGCGGTCACGACCGCTGCGAAGCGGCGCCCATGTGTCACCAAGGCACCGAGAAGCGCTCGCCGCTCGTCGGGTGGCAAATCCTTCTCGCGCAGGCTGAACCACCGGCACCCGCCGGCAAACGCGGCCTCGGCGACCTGCCGCAGTGGCTGCCGAGCCTGGCGCCGATCGGAGATAACGAGCAGCGGCGGGACCGGGAGCATCGGCAGGGATTTCGCCTACGGACGCGGTGCCGCGAGGAGCAGCTCAGCCTCGATCGTCACCCGGATCGTCGCCTCGCCGGGCTCGGCCACCGGCGCGGCCATTGTCGCCATGGCGGCAAAACGCGGCCCCGGGCGTCCACCGGTCTCGGCGTTGCCGACGCGCAGATCGCGATACCGCAGCAGGACCAAGTGCATCAGGCCGGCGATTGACCCGGCCCGTCGGTCGAG
>DATNKF010000334.1:0-4780 GCA_035603555.1 Allostellaceae bacterium | reverse complement strand
CTCTTCGCCGTCGTGCTTCTTGGCAAACAGCCGCTCGTAGATCGTCTCGAACGGGTCTTTCTCGGAGGGAAAGACGGTGAGCTTGACCGGCGCGTCGAGCGGGATCCGGGCGGCCTCCTTGGCGAGGCGGAGCGCCACGGCATAGCCGCCAAGCTCGTCGACGAGACCGCGCGCCTTGGCGTCCTCGCCCGACCAGACACGGCCTTTGGCGACCTCTTCGACCGCTTCTTGGGTCATTTGGCGCCCGCTGGCGACGTGATCTTTGAAGCCCTTGTAAGTGTCGTCGAGAAACGCCTCGAGACGGCTGTGCGCCCGCTCTGAAAAATCCGAAGTGCTGCTGAACATCGCCGCGTTGGCGCCGATCTGCGCCGAATCGGTCGATATCCCGAGCTTTTTGAACAGATCGGCCATCACGATCTTGCCGGCGAGAACGCCGATCGAGCCGGTCAAGGTCGCCGGCTCAGCCACGATCTTGTCCGCTGCCGCGGCCACGTAATAGCCGCCCGAGCCGGCAACATCGCCCATCGACACGACGACTGGCTTGCCGCGCTCGCGGGCAA
The DNA here is from genome assembly GCA_035603555.1 of Allostellaceae bacterium. GTDB lineage: Bacteria > Pseudomonadota > Alphaproteobacteria > ATCC43930 > CGMCC-115725 > AP-15. The sequence goes on along the minus strand of DATNKF010000334.1, from coordinate 4,220 downwards.
AAACCACCTCGCGCCAGATCGATTCCGAGGCGACGACCGAGCCGCCCGGGCTGTCGACGCGAAAGAGAATCGCACGCACCTTACTGTCGCGCACAGCAGCGCGAAACGCGCGGGTAATCTCGGTCGCGGCCATCCCGCTCGACCCGGTCAGCAGATTGGTCGAGCTTGCGGTGCGCTCGATCAGACCCGCTCCGTGGATCAGCGCGATCGTCGCGCCCTCGGCATGCGGCCGCCCGGCGCGGTCGAGATAATTCGTCAACCCTGTCAACTCGGCACCGGATCCGACGCGCGCGTGGGCCCGAGCAACGACCTCGTCGCGGTAGCCGAGGCGATCGACGAGTTTCGCCTGGAGCGCTTCATCGGCGAGGAGCGGGCCGCGATCGATCGTTTCGCGGACCTCGGCTTCGGGCAATTTTCGGCCCTCGGCGATCCCATGGACGACTTGCCGAGCCATCGAGGCGAGCAGCGCCTCAACCTCCTCGCGATGCGGCGGCGTCATCCTGGTTTCGGTCAGACTGTTGATTGCCGTCTTGTATTCTTTGCGATGATCGAATTCGGGAGCCACCCCGAGCAGGTCGAGAGTGCCTCGAAAAAACGGGATTTCGGCATAAAGACCGGTCAGCCCGACATTGCCCATCGGTTGCAGCCAAATCTCGTCGAATGCGGTTGCGAGGTAGTAAGGCCTCGTCCCTGGACCGAACTCGCCAAAACTGTCGGCGTAGGCCATGGCGAATTTTCCCTTGGCGCGAAAGGCGGCGATCGCGTCGCGCAGCTCCTGGATCTTGCCAAGGCCGAGCTCGTCATCGCCGACGCGCGCCAGCAGCACCTGGACCCGGGAATCGCTCGCGGCGGTCTCGATCCCGTCGAGTACATCGCGTAGGGTGGGTTCAGCACCGACCAACAGCCGCAGCAAGCGGTCTCCATCCGAACCCTCGGCCAGCCCTTGGGTGAGGTCGAGATTCAAAATGATGTGGTCGGCCAGGGAGGTTATTCGCGGTTTGAGGCCGGTGACCAACAGCGCCAGGCCGCCGATGAGCAGCACCGTCAAAAAACCGACGGTGGCAAAGAAGCCGATAATCAGGCGGCGCATGCTGTCAAATTTCTCGGATCAGCGCGCGATGACGGAGCAGGTGATCGGCGAGAACGCATGCGACCATCGCTTCGCCCACCGGAACCGCCCGGATGCCGACGCAGGGGTCGTGCCGGCCAGGGGTCGAGATCTCGACCTCGTTGCCCTCAACATCGACGGTGCGCAACGGATTGAGGATCGAGCTTGTCGGCTTGACCGCAAATCGGGCGACGATCTCCTGACCAGTGGAGATGCCGCCCAGAATGCCTCCGGCGTTGTTCGACAGGAACACAACGCGGCCATCCTGCATCCGCATCTCGTCGGCGTTCTTCTCCCCAGCGAGCTCTGCCGCAGCGAAGCCTGCACCGATCTCGACACCTTTGACTGCGTTGATCGTCATCAGTGCGCGGGCAAGATCTCCATCAAGCTTGTCGTAGACCGGTTCCCCAAGCCCTGCCGGCACTCCACTCGCGACGATCTCTATGACGGCGCCGGCCGAGGAGCCGGCTTTTCGGATGCTATCGAGATAATCAGCCCAGAAGAGCGCCCTCGCTGCGTCGGGGCACCAGAAGGGGTTGTCCTCGACGGCCCGCCAGTCCCAGGCGCTGCGGTCGATCGGGTGTGGGCCGATCTGGACCAGAGCACCGCGGATCGTCACGCCGGAACCAAGGATCTTGCGCGCGATCGCGCCCGCAGCAACGCGCGAGGCGGTCTCGCGCGCCGAAGCGCGGCCGCCGCCGCGATAGTCGCGCACGCCATATTTCTTCCAGTAAGTATAGTCAGCGTGGCCCGGGCGGAAGCGGTCGGCGATGTTGCGATAGTCCTTCGACCGCTGATCGGTGTTCTCGATCAAGAGCTGGATCGGGGTGCCGGTCGTCACGCCGTCGAACACACCGCTGAGGATCTTGACCAAATCCTCCTCGCGCCGCTGGGTGGTAAAGCGCGACTGTCCCGGTTTGCGCTTGTCGAGCCAGTGCTGGATGTCGGCCTCGGCGAGCGGGAGGCGCGGCGGCACCCCGTCGACGACGACGCCAATCGCCGGCCCGTGGCTCTCGCCCCAGGTGGTGAAGCGGAACAAGGTGCCGAACGAGTTCCCCGCCATCGCTTCAACAATCCGGCCTGCGCCGGCATGACAAAGCACTTGCCGAGTTTTGCCTACACATTGACTTAGACCACCGAGATATCCGGGGCGTCGACAGCCTTCATCCCGACGACGTGGTAGCCGCAATCCACGTGATGGACCTCGCCGGTGACTGCCGCCGAAAGATCACTCAGCAGGTACAGGCCGGCGCCGCCGACGTCTTCGATCGTGACGTTGCGCTTCAATGGCGAGTTGAGTTGGTTCCACTTCAGGATGTAGCGAAAGTCACCGATCCCCGAGGCGGCCAATGTCCTTATCGGACCGGCGGAGATCGCGTTGACCCGGATATTGTCGCCACCGAGATCGACGGCGAGATAGCGCACGCTCGCTTCCAGCGCCGCCTTTGCTACGCCCATGACGTTATAGTGCGGCATCACCCGCTCCGCCCCGGAGTAGGTCAATGTCAACAGGCCCCCGCCTGCCGTCATCAACGGCACCGCGCGCCGGCACAGGTCGGTGAACGAGTAACAGGAAATCTCCAGGGTGCGCAAAAAATTGTCGCGCGTCGTCTCCAGATATTTACCCTTCAGCGATGCCGGGTCGGCAAATGCGATGGCATGAACAGCGAAATCGAGGCGGCCCCAGCGCCGGGCGAGCGCATCGAAGACCGCATCGAGGCTCTCTTCGGATGTGACATCAGCCTCGATGACGAAGTCGCTGTCGACGCTCTCGGCGAGGGGTCGCACCCGTTTGCCGAGCGCCTCGCCCTGATAGGTGAAGGCGAGTGCGGCGCCGTGCGCATGTAGCGTCTTGGCGATGCCCCAGGCGAGCGAGCGCTCGTTGGCGACACCCATGATGAGGCCCTGCTTACCCGCCATCAGCGGCATCGTCTTCCCCAGTGCTCGCGGTTACCCTCATCCTACACGAAGCGACGATCCGGGGCCAATCAGGGTCCTCCCACAGGGAAAATGCGGCCGCATGCTTGTTTAGGTAAACGGAGATGCCTAAGGTTTGCGCGATGACGGCTGCCGAAGAAGAGGGCCGGTCGACCAGGCGAGGCGGAAGACTGCGACACCTGGCGACGACGGCAACCGCGTTCGCTCTCTACGCGTTGCGTCGGTTCAATGTAGACGGCTGCTTCGCCGCCGCTGGTGCGCTCAGCTACACCACCCTCGTTTCGCTTGTGCCGCTTGCCGTAATTGCCCTGGGCTCGCTGTCGAGCTTTCCGATCTTCGCGCCGGTCCGCGACCAGCTTCTGCAGTTGGCCTTGGAGAACTTCGTGCCGTCGATCGGCGAGCAGGCGGCGTGGTGGTTCCGCGTCTTCGCCGAATCGGCAACACAGACGACGGCAATCGGGGTTGCCGGCATCGCCACGACCGGCGTTCTGCTATTGGTTACCGTCGAGGACCAACTCAATCTGATCTGGCGCGTTACCGCGCCGCGTCCCTGGGTACAGCGACTCCTCGCCTATTGGACGTTGATAACCCTCGGCCCGCTGTTGGTCGGGATCAGTGTGTCGCTCTCGACCTATTTCGAGATCGCAGCGCGTCAGGTCGGCTTCGGGCAGGAAGCGATGGTGTGGCTCGCGAGCAGTTGGCTCCATGGCCTCGCCCGCGCGGTCCCGGCCCTGCTCGAATTCGTCGCTCTGACCCTCCTCTATTGCCTGATACCGAATTGTACCGTGCGGTGGCGCGACGGCGCATTCGGTGCGGTGATCGCAACCGTGGCGATCGAGATCCTGAAGGTCGGGTTCTCGATCTATATCGGGGCCTCGTCCTTCTACAGCACGGTCTACGGTGCGCTCGCCATCATCCCGATCTTCCTCTTATGGATGTATATCTCCTGGATGGCGGTTCTGCTCGGTGCGGTTGCTGCCGCTGCCTTGCCGAACTGGCGAATTGATCAGCGCATCGGCAGCGCACCGGCGGGTGGGGTGCGGCTCGGTTTGAGCCTTGCTTTGATCGCGGCTTTGGTGCGTGCCCAAAAGCACGGCGAAGCGAGATCGACATCAGCGCTGGCTGCAGAACTTGGTGTGGCGACGACGGTGATCGACGAGCACCTCAAGCCCCT
>DATNKF010000333.1:0-3982 GCA_035603555.1 Allostellaceae bacterium | reverse complement strand
TCGGGTCGCAGTGCCGGCGTCAGCTTCTTAAATATCTCGCGCTTGATCTCTTCCCGCTCGGTGGCCGCTTCGATGACCATGTCGCAATCGCCGAACAACGCGTAGTCGAGACCGGTGTGGATACGCTGGAGTGCTGCTGCCCTGTCTTCTTCCCTGACCTTGCCGCGGGCAACCTGACGCGACAGGTTGCGGTCGATAGCTTCGCGCCCGCGTTGCAGGGCCTCCTCGCTGATGTCGGTCAATGTGACTTCGAACCCGGTGAGCGCGCAGACATGGGCGATGCCCCCGCCCATCTGCCCGGCGCCGATCACGCCGATCCGGCGCAGCCGGTCGAGCGCCGGTCGCTCGGCGCTCACTGGCGGCGCTCGAGCTCGGCCTCGAGCTCAGGAAGAATCCTAAACAAATCGCCGACTAGACCGTAATCGGCGATCTGGAAGATCGGCGCCTCCTCGTCCTTGTTGATCGCGACGATGACCTTCGAGTCCTTCATGCCGGCGAGATGCTGGATGGCGCCCGAGATCCCGACCGCGATGTAGAGCTCCGGCGCCACGATCTTGCCGGTCTGGCCGACCTGGTAATCGTTGGGCACAAAGCCGGCATCGACCGCGGCGCGCGAGGCTCCGACCGCGGCGCCGAGCCTGTCGGCCACCTTTTCCAGGAGGTGAAAGTTGTCGCCCGATTGCATGCCGCGACCGCCCGAGATGATGATTCGGGCGCTGGTCAGCTCCGGACGCTCCGACTTCGACAGCTCGGCCCGCACGAACTCCGAGAGCCCCACCGAGCCGGTCGGCGCGATCGCCTCGATCGCCGCCGAGCCGCCCGTTGCCTCGCCCGGCGGAAACGCCGTGCCGCGCACCGTGATCACCTTGATCGGATCCTTGGATTGAACCGTCTGCAGCGCGTTTCCGGCATAGATCGGCCGCACGAAAGTATCGGGCGAGACCACGGCGCTGATGTCGGAAATCTGCATCACATCAAGCAGTGCCGCGACCCGCGGCATCAGGTTCTTGCCGGAGGTCGTTGCCGGTGCCAGCAGATGCGAATATCCCTCAGCGAGCCTGACGAGGAGCGGGGCGACATTCTCGGCGAGCCCGTGGTCGTAGGCCCCGTCGTCAGCGAGCAGCACTCGTCGCGCCCCGGCGACGACGGCAGCGGCCTCCGCCACTGCCCGGCAGTCCTTGCCCGCCACCAGGATATCGACATCCTCGCCGGCGATTTCCTTGGCGGCGGCGACGGCGTTGAGCGTCGCGGGCTTCAGCGCCGCATTATCGTGCTCGGCGACGACGAGGGCAGCCATCAGATCACCCGCGCCTCGGTTTTGAGCTTGTCGACGAGCTCGGCGACCGAGCCCACCTTATGGCCGCCTTGGCGCTTCGGCGGTTCCTCGACCTTGAGCACGACCAGGCGCGGCGTCACATCGACGCCGAGCGCTTCGGGCGTTGTCGTCGTGATCGGCTTCTTCTTCGCCCTCATGATGTTGGGCAAGGAGGCATAGCGCGGCTCGTTGAGCCGCAAATCGGTGGTGATGACCGCCGGCAATTTGATCGCCACCGTCTCGAGCCCGCCATCGACCTCGCGCGTCACCTCGGCATGCCCGTCGCTGATCTTGAGCTTCGAGGCGAAAGTCGCCTGCGGCCAGCCGAGCAATGCCGACAGCATCTGGCCGGTTTGATTGCAATCATCGTCGATCGCCTGCTTGCCGATGATCACGATCTCCGGGTTTTCCTGGAGGATGACCGCTTTTAACAGCTTGGCGACGGCGAGCGGCTGCAATTCCGCGTTGGTCTCAACCAGCACGCCGCGATCCGCACCCATCGCCAGTGCTGTGCGAATGGTCTCCTGGCACTGGGCCACCCCGAGCGAGACTGCGATAACCTCCTCGATAATGCCGGCCTCGCGCAGCCTCAGCGCCTCTTCGACCGCAATCTCGTCGAACGGGTTCATCGACATCTTGACGTTGGCGGTCTCGACCCCGGTCTTGTCCGCCTTGACGCGGATCTTGACGTTGTAGTCGATGACCCGCTTGACCGCGACCAGCGCCTTCATCTCGCCCTCGCCACCGCACCGACGGCGCACCGGACCCGCCGCCCGGACATGATTTGTGCACGGGCCCTAGGCGAAGGCAAGACCTCTTCAGTGGCCGTTCCCGACGGCTGCAATCTGCAATTGCGTCAATCATTACTCATGCCGCTAAATACAGCGAATCTGCAGCAAATATTCCCCTGAAGGTTGAAATGGCCTAATACACCTCGGCGCCGGGCAGCTCGGCGGCGGGAACAAGGAGACGCGCCCATCGCTTTCAAAGCCACACGATATCAGGCCATTGTGGCAATTTTCGCCAGCCGTTGTACCTCGTTGACGATTAGGCGGCCATCGGTTCACGGTGAGCGTGTCCCTTACGCCTTTCTGTCAGACCGATCTCACATGAATTGCCGCTGGCGGATAAATGAATGCAGCGCCGTAAGGCGCCGCATTCTGCCGAAGCAGAATGTCGGATTGTTTACAAGCTTTTACGGTGACGACGAGCAACCCGAACCCGGCGAGGGCCGTACCGAGTAGCGGGAGGTTGGCGGGCTCGGCGGCATCACCTATTACAACTCGTCCGCGTCCAGGGGTCAAAAAAAAGCGGCGCCCGCAGGCGCCGCCCGAAAGGTCGAGATGATTGTCGAGGTTAACGCCGCCGGCGACGCACCACTCCGAAGCCGACCAACGCGGCGCCGAGTATCGCTAGGGACGCCGGCTCGGGAACTCCCGGGGTCGACACCGCGCTTACCAGAACGTTCGCTGTGCCATTATTTTGTATCGCCACTTGAGTGGCAGCCGCGAAAGTCTCCGTGCAGATATCGCCTGGACAGAGCGCTGCGGTAGGCGTGATCGTCGCCACGTCCACCAACGTTCCCGATGAATTCGTCCATAGGTCGAAGGTCTCACCGGCCTGGGCCGAGCCGATCAAAACATCAATTTGGCTCAATCCAGCACTGGAGGTGATCAATACGGAGTGCCCGTGAGCCCCCCCACCGATCTCGCAGTTGACATCGGTGCAGCCGGGTCCCGCGGTTTGGTTTTCACCGAGGCCGCTCTCGCCGTGGCCGCCAACATCCCCGGTCGCTCTGAACGTGACAAATTCCGCCGTGCTCGTCCCGGGATTGCCCGAAAACGCGGTTGCCGTCAGGGTGCCGCCGGCAACGGTAAACGGTACGCTCGCCCCACAGACGTGGCCTGACCCGGGCGCGGGCTGTAGAGCACCGCATCCTCCCGGTACGGCAAAATCGCCGAAGAAGATTTCGGCAGCCTTCGAGGAGCTTGCCCCGAAGGCGAGAGCGGCCACTCCGACCGCGATTGTGAGAAGCGTCTTTCGTAGCATGAACCCATCTCCAGTGTGGAAACTCCTGATTCTCGTCGCGACCGGCGTACCTGCCTGCACTTGGGCTGTTGCCAGGGTAGCGGCAGCCCCAAGCGCAAAGCTGAAAAGCATCTTTCGCGACGCTGTAATCCCGAATCTCGCTAAGGCTACAACGGTAATGTGTAGCATGATTCGTGCCACCCGTGAGTGGCGTTAGAATAATATGATTAATTCGAGGCGGCACGCGCCTCCTCGAACGTAAAGTGTAAAACATTCCGACAAGTAAATCGTAAAGATCGTCGTCGGGGCGGCCGCCGATTGCAGCAAACTCAATCAGTTGGCCGAGCGCCGCACCCTCCTAAAGGATCATAAGGGTGTAAAAAATTCCGACAAACGACCTGGAAGCGGATCGGTCACAAGGCGCCTCTTGCTCAAGTTATCGTAGGTTAGCCGGTCATTGCGGCTGTAACGACGTGTAAATAAATCTGACATAGCGGTTCAGACGGAGGCCCACCGGCGGTCGCCAGACGCTGCCGCCTCTTCTTCAAGAGCACATTTGACGCTGTCGCGCTATATCTGCAACAAACAGAAATCCCTTGCGCCGGTGGGCCCAGAATTGCCCGGCGAACCCGTCGAAAT
>DATNKF010000332.1:0-5268 GCA_035603555.1 Allostellaceae bacterium | reverse complement strand
TATCGCCCCTATGGCAGCAGGTCGGTGATCTATGACAGCGGCGATTATCAGGGCTGCCTCGACAAGGCCGTCGCTACGTTCGACTATGCGGGGCGGCGCGAGGAGCAGCAGCGCCTACGCAGTGCCGGGCGCTATCGCGGTATTGGCGTCGCCGCCTACACCGAGATGTGCGGTATGGCGCCGTCGCGTCGCCTGGCCGCTACCGGCTTCGATCGGGGTGGCTGGGAGAGCGCGCGGGTTGCGATCGATTCGAGCGGAAGAGCGACAGTCTACTCAGGTTCCATGAGCCAGGGCCATGGGCACGCGACTGTGCTGGCACAGATCGCCGCCGACGCCCTGCAGATGCCGCCAGAGAATATCGACGTTGTGCAGGGAGATACAAAACTGATCCAGGCCGGGCACGGCACATTTAACTCGCGCTCAATGCCGGTCGGCGGATCCAGCCTTAAGGTTTGTGCCGGCCGGATCGTCGAGAAGGCGAAGAAGATGGCCGCCGAGATGATGGAGGTCGCTGCAGAGGACCTCGCGTACGAGGGCGGAAGCTTCATTGTTCCGGGAACGGAGATTGCCCCGCTGGCATTCGCCAAGGTGGCGAGAATGGCGTATGTGGGTCACGTTCTGCCCAATGGAATGGAGCCTGGGTTGGACGAAACCCTTTTCTACGATCCTACGGGAATGGGTGCGCCTTCGGGTGTCCACATGGCTTATGTCGAGGTCGACCCGGATACCGGGATGGTCGAGATCCTCGACTACGTCGCCGTCGATGATGCAGGTACGATCATCAACCCCTTGCTCGCCACCGGGCAAATTCATGGCGGCGTGGTCCAGGGCATCGGGCAAGCGCTCCATGAGGAGGTGTGCTACGACCGCGAGACCGGCCAGCTGTTGACTGGCTCACTGCTCGATTACGCGGTGCCGCGCGCAGATTTACTCCCTGCCTTCAGATCGCAATTCCAGGAGACTCCCTCCCCCACCAACCCGCTCGGAGTGAAGGGGATCGGCGAGAGCGGCTCGATCGGCGCACCGCCGACGATCGTGCACGCCGTGCTCGATGCGCTGGCGCCATTCGGCATCGCGCATCTCGACATGCCGCTCACGCCGCAAAAGATCTGGGCCGCGATCCAGAAGGCAGGCGGCGGAGCGGGAGCCGTTAATCCCCAGCCAGTCGTCTGATCCTTCTGCTCCAATTGCTGCATGGGGGCTTTTATGCCTGATCCGGTCATCATCCCGCGAACGATACAAGTCGAACACATCAAGATCGAGTCCAGGAGGTCCTTTTCAGAAGTAAAGGCAGCGCTCGAAAGCCTGGTTCCACAGCTCGACGCCAGGATCTTCGTACTGTTGCAGTACGGTGAAAGCGACCGCGCCAGAAAGGAGCTGGAGCGTGGTCCGGAGCTTTCGATCTTCAATACCAGAGATCATGGTGGATTGCTGCAGATCACCGGCCAGCCACGCAAGGCGGCGCAGTACGCCATCGGCAATCCGCTGACTGCCACGAGGATGACGCAACGTCAGCTACCGGCCGCGCTCTACGCGCCGCTGCGCGTCGTGCTCTACGAGAACGAGGCAGGCCATGCGACCTTCGAATATGACCGGCCCTCCTCGCTCTTCGGACAATTCGGCGATGAGCGCGTCACGGCCGTCGCACGCGAACTGGATGCCAGTCTCGAGCGCGTGCTGGTCAAAGCGGCCAGCTGAACAGGAGGATGTTCATGGACGAGGATCTCATAGTCCGGCGCGAGGAACGAGGGTTGATCTCCGTTCTCACGATGGAATACCGGCCGTACAATTTGCTTGGACCGACGCTAATCGGTGCGGTCGCTGCCGAAGTGACTGCCGCACAGGAGGTGGGCAGCAGGGCCATAATCCTGCGCAGCGGGTTGCGCCACTTCTCGGCCGGCGCCGACGTTAATCTGTTTGATTCGCGCATCGAGCAGGGCGGCAGGAGAGAGGCGGCGATCAGCGGCGTCGACTTCCTGAAATTGCTCGAGCTATTGCCGATCCCGATCGTCGCGAGCGTGCACGGTGTCTGCCTCGGCGGCGGGTTCGAGCTCGCACTCGCCTGCGATTACATTGTTGCGGCGAGTTCGGCGAAAATCGGTTCGGTCGAGGTTGCACTCGGACTGCATCCGTTGCTCGGCGGCATCCAGCGGCAGGTGCAGCGCGCCGGTGCGATGCGCGCCAAGGAGATCTCGATGCTCGGGCGACGTTACGATGCGGCGACGCTCGAAAGGTGGGGTCTTATCAACCTCGTGGTCGCCGACGACGCACTGAAAGATGCGACCTTCACGATCGCCGAGGAACTGGCGCACGGTCCGACAGTGGCGCATGCGGCGACGAAGCGTCTTGTGCACATCGCCGTCAATGACGGGGTTCTCGCGGCGGACGAGGCGATGGGCGAGATCCAGAAGCCGATCTGGGCTTCTGAGGATTTGAAAATCGGGCTGGCCTCGTTCCGCGAGAATGGCCCCGGCCTCGCCAAATTCACGGGGCGCTGACGTGAGCGGTCCCCTCAGCGGCATCCGCGTCGTCGATTTCTCGCGTGTCCTCGCCGGCCCCTTCTGCGCCCGCACTCTGCTCGATCTTGGCGCCGAGGTGATCAAGATCGAGCCGCCGCGGCCCGATGTCTCGCGTTTCGCGTTCCCCTCGACGCCCGGTATGTCGGGCTACTACGCGCAGCAGAACGCCGGCAAGCGCAATGTCAGCATCGACCTCAACGTGCCCGGCGCCCGCGCGCTGGCGCTTCGCCTGTGCGACACCGCCGACGTGGTCGTCGAGAACTTCCGGGCCGGAACACTCGGCTTCTTCGGGTTGGACTACGAGACCTTGGCCGCGCGGAACCCGCGGCTGATTTACGCCTCGATCACCGGCTATGGTCAGGGCGGACCGTGGCAGGGGCGGATGGCCTACGCCCCGACGGTCCAGGCCGAGGCCGGGTTCACCGCCAACAGCATCCGCCACTACGGCGAGGTTCTGGGCGAGCCGCGGACCGACAGTCTCTCGCACGCCGACGTCTATGCGGGGCTGCAGGCCGCGATCGCGATCCTTGCGGCGTTGCACCGGCGGGCGACGACGGGGACGGGCCAGTACATCGATGTCGCGATGGCGGCGACGCTGATGGCCGTCAACGAGCGCGCGCATGTCGATCTGAACGACGCCGATCTCGGCGACGAGCCCGCTATCCTCGGGGCGACCGACTGTCCGTTCTTCACCGGACCGGGCGGCGAGCATTTCACCGTCGCAACGAGCCTCGTCGGCTCCCGCACCTTCCCCTCATATCTGCGGGCCATGCGGCGCGCCGATCTTGCTGACGATCCGCGCTTCGCCACCGCGGCGGCACGCAGAGCGCATTTCGCAGCGCTGCATCACATCGTGCAGACCTGGATCCTGACCTTCAGTGACATCGGTGCCCTTGACGCGCAATTGGACGAGGCCAAGATCGCACTGGGCGAAGTCCGTTCGCTGAAGAAGCTGTCCGAGATGGAATGGGCGGAATATTGGGTCGCCGTCCAGGAAGTCTCGGACCGTAACGGCGGGACGTATCGCCTGCCCGGCCGCCCATGGCATTTCTCGCGCGAAAAACTCGAGCCGCTCGGCGACCCGGCCTTCCAGGGTGAACACAACCGCAATGTGTTTGGCGAGCTTGGTCTGAGCGAAAGTGAAATCGACGGCTATCTCGCATCGGGCGCTCTGGTCAGCGTCGCGCTCCCCGCAACGATCGCCGACGATGCCGGCCACGCCGACGGCCCGGCAAAGGTCCGCAGAGCGTCACTGCCGACGACCATATCCTAAATGGCCGACCGCCCGGATAGGGCGGGCCTATCAGGCAGCATCTGGCCAAGACCTCACGCTCGGTCTCGCATGGTTTAACTGGTCCTACCAGACCGGCGTTTCGGTTTCGGAAGCTTTGGCGGCAGGGTGTTCACGTACGTAACTGCGAGCTCGAGCCAATCCCGGAGCCCTCGCTCGTCGGGCGGGGGCGGGTCGATGAAGACATAACCCTCCATCGGCCGTCCCGACATCTCCATGGGCTTTGCATCGGGTCGCGCCAATGCCTGTGCGTGCCGATCCTTGCCAACACGGACGAGGAGACCGCGCCTGGAGGTTCCGGAAACCATGTTGCCATTCAACATAAAGCACAGCCCGCCGAACATCCTCACTTCCCGCACCGTGCCGGTCCCGGTGAGCACCGCGCGCATGCGATCAGCAAGGTCTTCATCCAGAGCCATAGGCCGGCCCCCTCGAGCACCGTTGCGAGTTTCTGTATGCGATGGACAGCCGATACTCAACTGAAACCGTTAGCGATCCAGGCTTCCTACTTGTCGCAGCCATTGCGGCCCTGCGCAGCTGATGCGACGGCGTTAGCGGCCGGTGAAGATCGGCGCGCGCTTTTCGACGAACGCCTTGGCCGCCTCTCGGTGATCCTCGGTGCGGGCCGACAGCACCATGTTGGCCGCTTCCGTGTCGAGGAGCTCGGCCAACCCGGCGCTCTCCGCGCGGTTCATGTTGCGCTTCATTAGGCTGAGGGCGATTTGGGGGCCTTGTGCCAGGGACCGGGCGAGTTCCATTGTGGCGTCGGCGAGCTGATCGTCGGGTACGACGCGGTTGACGAGCCCGAGGGAGAGCGCCTCTTCGGCGTCGACCGGGCGCCCGGTGAAATAGAGCTCGCGCGCCTTGGCAGTACCGACCAGCCTCGTCATAAAGAAGCTGCCGCCGAAATCGCCGGACAACCCCACCTTGACGAACGCGGTCACCAACCTGGCCGAGGCGCCGGCGATCCGCAAGTCGCAAGCCAGCGCGAAGGCGAGCCCGGCACCCGCGGCGGGACCATTGATCATGGCGATGGTCGGCTTCGGCAAGTCGTGCAGGATACGGGATACTTCCATTCGCGAGCGCAGATGGGCTGTCGCCTCTGCTGCACTCCGGCGCTCTCCGCCTTCAGCCATGCTCTTGACGTCGCCGCCGGCGCAGAAGGCGCGACCGGCGCCGGTGAGGATGATCACTCGGACCGTCGGCTCGCCGGCGAGCCGCGGCAGCCCGTGGAGCAACCCCTCCATGATCGGCGTCGACAGTGCGTTCATCCGCTCCGGCCGGTTGAAGGTCAGCGTGGCCACGCCGTCTTCGATGGTTTCGATCAGGTCCGGCATGATGTCTCGTCCTCTCCTCTGCGTTTGGCCCGTCTTACGCCGCCAGCAAGCCCTCGAGACGGCGGCTGATGATCTCCTCCGCACCTTGCATGATCCGGTCGATCAGCTCCTTGCAGGTCGG
>DATNKF010000331.1:0-2397 GCA_035603555.1 Allostellaceae bacterium | reverse complement strand
CGATTGGACCAAGCTGCTGCGCAACGGCTTTCCTCTTCTGCTGACGATTGGCGTGATCGATAGCGCGACGCGGATGGGTTTTCTCACCTTCCTGCCGTTTCTGTTGCAATCAAAAGGCGCCGGGCTCTCGGAGATCGGGCTTGCCTTGACGATGGTCTTCGCCGGCGGCGCGGCCGGCAAACTCGTGTGCGGCTTCCTCGGGGCGCGGCTTGGGGTATTGCCGACCGTGCTCCTTACCGAAGGGGCCACAGCCGTCGGCATATTGGCTCTTCTCCCGCTGCCGATCGGCGCGGCGCTGGCGCTGCTGCCGGTTATCGGCGTTGCGCTCAACGGCACGTCATCCGTGCTCTACGGCACCGTGCCCGACCTTGTGCCGGCCGACCGACGGGAGAGCGCTTTTGGTGTTTTTTACACGGGCACCATCGGCGCCGGGGCATTATCACCCGTTCTATACGGACTGTTCAGCGATGCGATCGGCCTTACCCCGGCGCTGCTGCTTGTCGCCGCGATTATTCTGCTAACTCTCCCCCTGGCATGGAAACTGACGCGCGTGCTCAGCGCGGTCGCGCACGACCTCAGATCGCAAACTGCAAGAGAAGTTCTTTGACAAAAAATACCGCCCGGGTCGCCGCGCGGGTGAATGACGATGTTGCCGATCCGGAAGTTGTAATGAGCACTCGACTGACGGCCGCCGACGTCACCATTTGCGCATGTGAGGAGGATCACGTCGCGGCGATCACCACGATCTACGCGCATCACGTCCTTCATGGGCTCGCGTCATTTGAGATCGAGCCGCCAAGCGAGAATGACATGGGGCAGCGGCGCCTCGATATCGTCAGCCGCAACTATCCCTATCTCGTCGCCGCGTGTGCCGGAGAGGTGGTCGGTTACGCCTACGCGTCGCCCTACCGCTTGCGGCCGGCTTACCGCCATACCGCCGAAAACTCGGTCTACCTCCGCCCGGAATGGACCGGTCGAGGTATCGGTCGACAGCTGATGTCGGCGCTGCTCGCCGAATGCGAAGCAAGAGGACTGCGGCAAATCGTGGCCGTCATCGGCGACAGCGCAAATTGCGCCTCGATCCGTCTTCATAAGAGCCTCGGCTTTCGCGAGGTTGGCGTTCTCCGTTCAGTGGGATTCAAATTTGATCGCTGGGTCGACAGCGTGCTGATTCAGCGCGATCTCGGTGCCGGCGACAGCACACCGCCATGAGGAGCGGCGGGTGACGAGCGGCCGCGTCACCGTCGTCGCCGCGCTCGGCGTGACCCAGACCGTCGCCTGGGCGTCGAGCTATTACATGCCGGCAATACTCGGCGCGCCGATCGCCAGGGCGCTGCATCTGCCGACGAGCGTATTCTTTGGCCTGTTTTCGGGGGCATTGCTGTTGTCCGCCGTGGTCGGCCCATCAGTTGGGCGCCTGATCGACCGCCATGGTGGACGCCATTTGTTGGCTGCCTCGAACCTGGTCATTGCCGTCGGGTTACTGATCCTCGCCACTGCGCATAACATTGTAGGTCTCGTAATTGCCTGGACGATCCTCGGCATCGGCATCGGCATGGGTCTGTACGATCCAGCCTTTGCTACCTTGACCTGGCTCTATGGCCGCGACGCACGCAGCTCGATCACCGGGATCACTTTGATTGCCGGCTTTGCCAGCACGATCGGGTGGCCGTTGACCGCAGCGTTACTGGACATATTTGGCTGGCGTGCCGCCTGTCTGGTTTGGGCTGGCTTGAACATGCTGCTCGCTGCCCCGGTCAACTGGCTGGCGATCCCGCGCCATGGAGTGCCAGCGGCGCTACCGCAGGCCACCACCGAAATAGCGGCGGCCCCGCCGCCGCGCGCGGCGATGCCAATCCTGGCCTTCTTTTTCGCCGCTACCTGGTTTGTGCAGGGAGCGATGGCGGCGCATTTACCGGGATTGCTGCAGGCGGCGGGTGCGTCCTCGAGCGCGGCGATCGCCGCCGCGTCGCTGGTGGGCCCGGCCCAAGTCGGCGCCCGCATCGTCGAGTTTCGACTATTGCGCTCGTTCCACCCGATCTCCTCGGCGCGGCTCGCTTCGGCGCTGCATCCGATTGGCGCCGCGTTCCTTGTCGCGTTCGGTGCTCCCGGGATCATCGCATTCGCGCTGTTGCACGGCGCCGGCAACGGCATGATCACGATCGCCAAGGGCACTTTGCCGCTGGCATTGTTCGGCCCGAGTGGATACGGCCTGCGCAGCGGTTTGCTGTCGGCACCGGCCCGGATGCTGCAAGCGGCGTCGCCGTTTCTGTTTGGCTTGCTGCTCGATCAGGTCGGGATCGGCGCGGTCGGACTATCGGCTGGGCTGTGCCTCGCCGCCTTCGGCTCGTTGTTCCTGCTGCGCCCGTGCCGCGCCGTCGCGACGTACCCCTCGCC
>DATNKF010000330.1:0-2048 GCA_035603555.1 Allostellaceae bacterium | reverse complement strand
GGCGGCCTTCCGCAACCGTCCTTGCTCCCAGGCGGGCGCCCGGCTTGCTAGCGCAGGCGCGGGCCGGGGTCCATCCCGAGATACACCCGGCCGCCGATCGGGTACCACTCCGGGGCGATCGTGACCGTCTGGCCGACGGTGTGCAAGTCGCGCCAGCACTCGGCCAAGCGGCTCTCCCGCTTGAACGACGTGCTGCCGCCGTGCCGGTACATCAGGTCCATCGCCTCGCGCGCGCTGTCGGCGGCGTAGATGGCGGCCAGCCGGCAGCGGGCCCGCTGCTCGAGGGTGGTCTCCTTGCCGGAAGCGACCGTGCTCCAGAGCTCGGCGATCATCGCGCTGCGGTAAACGCGCCCGGCGTTCAGGATCGCATCGGCCCGGCCGACGGCGTCCTGCACCTGCGGGTTTTCGCACAGCAATCCGGCGGGCCGGCCCCGCGGCTGCTTGCCCCCGGCCAGCTCGATCAACGCTTCAATGCCGGCGCGCGCGATGCCGGTGATCACGGCGCTGTGGTGCGGTCCGACCCAGCACTGGACCGGCAGCGCATATATCACCCCCGGCCAGCGCGCCCACTGGTTCTCGAGGGGGATGCCGATTTGCGGCATCGTCCGCCGCTCCGGCAGAAAGACGTCCTCAACTGTCCAGTCGAAGCTGCCGGTCCCGCGTAGTCCAGCGACGTCCCAGCTCCCCGGCACGATCTCCGCTTCAGAGCGCGCAAACACGCCGCGCCAGTAGAGCGAGCCACCATCCGGGTGGCGGCGCGGCTGGCCATCATCGCCAATCACCTGGAAGCTCCCCAGCATCCAGGAGGCTTCCTGACAGCCGCTGCCGAACTGCCAGCGGCCGCTGACGCGGTAACCGCCGACAACTGGCACCGCCTGTCCGCCGCCCGGAACCGCAGTGCCGGCAATGACTGTGTCCGCCCGCTTCCCGTAGATTTCGTCGACGCCCTCGTCCGGCAGCCCGAGAGTGACCAGCTGGCCGACGCCCCCGTTGCCGAGGTTCCAACCAACCGAGCCGGCGCCCTCGGCCAGCAGCTCGACGACGCGCAGATAAGTCAGCGGGTCGACCTGGAGGCCGCCCAGCGAGCGCGGGATCACCATCTTGTAGAAGCCGGCTTCGCGCAGCTGCTCGAACAGGGCCGACGGCATGCGCTGCTCGCACTCGATCTCCTCATGATACTTGCGCAACACCGGCTGCAACGCGGCCGCCGCCTGGACCAAGGGTTGGGCGTCAATATCAGCGGGTAACCGGGTCGCTTCAGTGATCGTGTCCATTGGCCCTCCTGCCGCGCTCCCTATCCAATCCGAAAGGGGGGCGGGAAGCAAGAACTCGGAAGGCTTGAAACGACGTCGAGATCAAGCGTCGCGCTTCCCACATAAGGTCACGCTGTCGCGAGATCCCGGAAGAATGAACCTCATCGCTGTCCAGCCCGATTTGTTTGGTGAAGCAGGCCTTGCCGGGCTGTCCCAGGCCGACGAGTTCGTCACCCCTGGCGAGGAGCAGATGTTGATCGCGTCGATCGACGCGGCGGATCTCTCCCCCTTCCGTTTCCATGGATGGCTGGGGAAGCGGCTTACCGCCTCCTACGGCTGGCGCTACGACTTCGACGATGCTAGCTTCGCCCCGGCCGAGGCGATTCCCGATTGGCTGCTGCCGCTTCGTGCGAAGGCGGCGCGGTTTGCCCGCCTGCCTCCGGATGAACTCGTCCAGGCCCTGCTGATCCGCTACGACCCGGGTGCCGGAATCGGGTGGCACCGAGACCGGCCGGTGTTCGAGCATGTCCTCGGCATCTCGCTCGGCGCGTCGGCGACGATGCGGTTCCGGCGACGCAAACCCGGCGGTTTCGATCGAGCATCTGTCCACCTGGCGCCACGGTCGATTTATCATCTGACCGGCGAGGCGCGGCATGAATGGGAGCACAGCATCGCCGCGATGGAGGAGAGGCGCTGGTCGATCACCTTCCGCAGCCTGTCGGAGAAAGGCCGTCTGCACGAGACAGCGTAGGCGAGGGCTTAGGTTTGCTGCCTATCCTACCGCCGCCGGGGAAG
>DATNKF010000329.1:0-2947 GCA_035603555.1 Allostellaceae bacterium | reverse complement strand
GCAAAAAATCGGCCGCGCGAGGGGACGGTTGCCCCGCAGTCGCCAACAGCTGATATAGTGACCTCGGGAGTCCGGCGGCGGACAGGCCTCTCGCCAACCCGGTCAGGTCCGGAAGGAAGCAGCCGTAACGAGTACTGGCCTGGGTCGTCCGTCCGGTCTCCCGCCTCGACATGGTCCGCACATGAGCGATTCGGCGACCGCTTACCGCGTCCTCGCCCGCAAATATCGGCCTTCGACCTTCGCCGAGCTGATCGGGCAGGAGGCGATGGTGCGCACGCTTTCGAACGCGTTCGCGACAGGTCGGATCGCGCACGCCTTCATCCTGACCGGGGTGCGCGGCGTCGGCAAGACGACGACCGCCCGGATCCTGGCGCGCGGGCTCAACTGCGTCGGCCCGGACGGCTCGGGCGGAGTGACGGTGGCGCCCTGCGGCGTCTGCGCGAATTGCCGACAGATCGCCGAGGACCGCTACAGCGACGTGGTCGAGATGGACGCGGCCTCGCGCACCGGGGTCGACGACATTCGCGAGCTGACCGAAGGGCTGCTGTACCGCAAGCCGGATTTGGGACGGTACCGGGTCTACATCATCGACGAAGTTCACATGCTCTCCCGGAGCGCCTTCAACGCCTTGCTGAAGACGCTCGAGGAACCGCCGCCACACGGCAAATTCGTGTTCGCGACGACCGAGATCCAGAAGGTCCCGCTGACCGTTCTGTCGCGCTGCCAGCGGTTTTCGCTGCGGCGCGTACCGGTCGAAACACTTGCCGAGCACTACCGCCGGATCGCCGAGGCCGAGGCGGTCGAGGCCGAGCCTGCAGCACTGGCATTGATCGCGCGCGCCGCCGACGGGTCGGTGCGCGACGGGCTGTCATTGCTCGACCAGGCGATCGCGCTGACCGACGGCAAGGTCACGGAGACCGCGGCGCGCGACATGCTGGGTGTGGCCGACCGCGGCCGCGTCTTCGAGCTGTTGGAGAGCGTGCTGGGCGGCGACGCGGCTGTAGCACTCGACCGGCTGGACCGCCTCTATCAGGACGGCGCCGATCCGCTGATGGTGTTGCAGGATTTGCTCGACCTCAGCCATTTCCTGACCCGGTTGAAGCTGGCGCCCGAGGCGGGCCTCGGCGATCCGATTGTCGAAGGCGATCGCGAGCGCGCCCGTCCGCTCGCCGAAAAGCTGCCCCTGCCGGCGCTCGCCCGGGTGTGGCAGATGCTGCTGAAGGGGCTCGAGGAGGTCCAGACCGCACCTTCGCCGATTCAGGCGACGGAAATGGTGCTCGTGCGCCTCGCTTATGTCGCGGACCTCCCAGCGCCCGCGGAACTCGTCCGGTCGCTGGCCGCTCCAAGCGGTTCTCCGACCGCAGAAACCCCGGCGGCGGTCCGCACAAGTAGCGCGGCGTCTCCGACCGCCTCGGCGACCGCGACCGCACTGGTTGCCGCACCCCGAGCGGAGCCCGTTGCGAGCGTCAGTCCGCCGCGGGCGAGCTCGGTCGAGCACGACCCGATGCCGCAGAGCTTTGCCGAAGTGGTCGCACTCTTCGACCAGCGGCGTGAGGCAGTGATCCGCTCGCATCTGCGGGAGCGCGTGCATCTGATCGCATTCGAGCCCGGCCGCATCGAATTTCGCCCGGCCGAGGGAGCCCCGGCCAATCTCGCCAACCGCATCAGCCAACTGCTCGGCGAGTGGACCGGCGAGCGCTGGCTCGTCGCCCGCTCGGAATCAGCCACCGGCGAGCCTACCCTCCGCGAACAGGAGGAGCACCGCGAACGCGACGTGCGGAACGAGGTGGCGGCACACCCGTTGGTCCGAGCAGTGCTCGAGACTTTTCCGGGGGCGACGGTTACCGCGGTGCGGGAACGCTTCGCGGCGGAAGAGTCCGCAGTGGATGAGCCGTCTCCCGAGCTCGACCCGGGCGATGAGACCTACATAGAAGAGGATGGACCATGAAGAATCTCGGCCAGCTGATGAAGCAGGCGCAAGCGATGCAGGAGAAGATGGGCGAGATGCAGGCCCAGCTCGAAGCCGTGGAGATGACCGGCGTCGCCGGCGGCGGCACGGTCCAGCTAACCCTGAACGGCAAGGGCGATCTCAAAAAAGTGACGATCGACAAGATGCTGGTCGACCCCGAGGAGGTCGAGGTGCTGGAGGATTTGATTGTCGCGGCGTTCAACGATGCCCGGCGAAAGGTATCCGCTTATGCCGAACAGGAGATGCAAAAGCTGACCGGCGGTCTGCAATTGCCGGGCGGTCTAAAGCTGCCGTTCTGAGCCCGACACACTGCGGTGCCGGCGCCCGCGCATCGAACCGATGTCCGAGCTCGATACGCTGATCCAACTCCTCGCCAAGCTTCCCGGGCTCGGCCCGCGCTCGGCGCGGCGCGCGGCGTTGCACCTCCTCAAGCGGCGGCAGAGCCTGCTCGAGCCGCTCGCAGCGGCACTCGCCAAGGCGGCCGAGGCGGTGCGGCCCTGCCCGATTTGCGGCAATCTCGATACGGTCCTGCCCTGTGCGATCTGCCGCGACCCGGAGCGCGACGATCGGGCGATCTGCGTCGTCGAAGACCTTGCTGACCTCTGGGCATTGGAACGCACCGGAGCTTTCAGGGGCCGTTACCACGTGCTCGGCGGAACCCTGTCGGCGCTCGACGGGGTGGGGCCCGAGGATCTCAACATCGAGCGCCTGGTCGAGCGCCTCAGGCCCGGTCAGGAGCTTATCCTGGCGCTCAATGCCACGGTCGAGGGCCAAACCACCGCGCATTATCTCGCTGAGCGCGTCGCCGGCCGCGGGGTCAAGCTCTCGCGGCTCGCTCAGGGTGTGCCGATCGGTGGCGAGCTCGACTGCCTCGATGACGGCACCCTGACCGCGGCACTGAAGGCACGGCAGGCGTTGTGAGTTCCGCGCATCACTTTGCTAGGATGCGCGCAAGCTCGACCAGCTCAGTATCGATCG
>DATNKF010000328.1:0-2157 GCA_035603555.1 Allostellaceae bacterium | reverse complement strand
CGGCTGGACTCCTCGCGGCCCTAGTCCTACATGTTGCGACGACTTGTCCCTGTAGGCGTCAACCCAGCGAGGAGATTCCTTGATGACCGAGATCGTGATTGCGAGCGCCGCGCGCACCCCGGTTGGGGCGTTCAACGGCGGGCTTGCCAGCCTGCCCGCGCACAAGCTCGGCGAGGTCGCAATCATCGAGGCGCTGCGCCGCGCGAATGTCGAGCCCAAGGAGGTTTCCGAGGTGATCATGGGCCAGATCCTCGCCGCCGGCGAAGGGCAAAATCCGGCCCGCCAGGCAGCCGTTGCTGCCGGCATCCCGTACGAGGTGACCGCCTATGGCGTCAACCAGCTCTGCGGCTCGGGACTGCGTACCGTGGCGCTCGGTTATCAGGCGATCCGCAACGGCGATTCCGAAATCGTCGTCGCCGGCGGGCAGGAAAGCATGAGCCAGGCGCCCCACTGCATGCACTTGCGCAATGGCGTCAAGATGGGTGATGCACAGCTCGTCGACACGATGATCAGCGACGGGCTGTGGGACGCGTTCAACGGCTATCACATGGGCAATACCGCCGAGAACGTCGCCCAGCGCTGGCAGATTACCCGCGAGCAGCAGGACGCTTTCGCCGCCGCCTCACAGGCCAAAGCCGAGGCCGCGCAAAAGGCCGGCCGCTTCACGGACGAGATCGTGCCGGTCAAGATTACGGCGCGGCGGGGCGAGACAATCGTCGATACCGACGAGCATCCCAAGCACGGCACGACGGTCGAGGTGCTCGCAAAGCTGCGTCCGGCGTTCGACAAGAACGGCACGGTCACCGCCGGCAACGCCTCCGGCATCAACGATGGTGCCGCGGCGGTGGTGCTGATGACGGCCGAGGCCGCAGCCAAGCGCGGCCTGCGCCCGCTCGCCCGCATCGTCTCCTGGGCGACGGCCGGGGTCGATCCGGCGATCATGGGCACCGGCCCGATCCCGGCGAGCCGCATGGCCTTGAAAAAGGCCGGCTGGTCGGCCGGTGATCTCGACCTCGTCGAGGCCAACGAGGCATTTGCCGCCCAGGCATGCGCGGTCAACAAGGATCTCGGCTGGGATGTCGGGAAGGTGAATGTAAACGGCGGCGCCATCGCGCTCGGCCATCCGATCGGCGCGTCGGGGGCGCGGGTGCTGGTGACCCTGCTGCACGAGATGCAGCAGCGCAACGTGAAAAAGGGTCTGGCGACGCTCTGCATCGGCGGCGGCATGGGAATTGCTATGTGCCTCGAGCGCGATTAGCGCGCCGGGCGAAATCAAAATGGGAGGAAACTCATGGCCAGGGTGGCGGTCGTCACCGGCGGAACGCGGGGCATCGGCCGCGCGATCTCGGTGACCCTAAAGAATGCGGGCTGTCTGGTCGCGGCTAATTATGGCAGCAACGACCAGGCCGCACGGTCGTTCAATGCCGAAACCGAGATCCCGGTTTTCAAATTCGACGTCTCCGACTTCAACGCCTGCGCTGAAGGGATAAAGACGATCGAGGGGGGGCTCGGCCCGGTCGAAATCCTGGTCAACAATGCCGGGATCACCCGCGACACGACTATGCACCGCATGAGCTACGAGCAGTGGAACGCGGTGATCCAGACCAACCTGACGTCCTGCTTTAACATGTCGAGGGCGGTGATCGACGGCATGCGGTCGCGCGGGTTCGGCCGGATCGTCAATATCGGCTCGATCAACGGTCAGGCCGGGCAGTACGGGCAGGTCAACTACGCTGCCGCCAAATCGGGCATCCACGGCTTCACCAAGGCATTGGCCCAGGAGGGTGCCGCGCGCGGCATCACCGTCAACGCCATCGCCCCGGGCTATGTCGACACCGAGATGGTGCGCGCGGTGCCGGCCGACGTCCTGGAAAAGATCATCGCCCGCATTCCGGTCGGCCGTCTCGGCAAAGCCGAGGACATCGCCCGCACGGTATTGTTCCTGGTCGCCGACGAGGCCGACTTCATCACCGGTTCGACCCTTTCGGTCAATGGCGGGCAGCATATGTATTGAGGGCGGCAAAACCGGTCGATCCAATGGCGCGGATTTCCCGGAGAGGTCTGCTGGCGCTTGCAGCCCCGTTGATGGCGGCGCGCTTGTCCGAGGCGGCGGAAACGGAATACGAGAACCTCGATTACCGGGAGGGTCGTCTGCAT
>DATNKF010000327.1:0-11574 GCA_035603555.1 Allostellaceae bacterium | reverse complement strand
GTTTCTGTTGAATGCGCTGGGGCTCGGTTATTGGCCGGCATTGGTGCTGGCGCCGCTGATCGTCGGCCTGGTGGGGATCGCTATCGAGCGCCTCCTTCTGCGCCACATCTACCGGCTCGACCCCCTCTACGGGCTGCTGCTGACCTTTGGCCTGGCGTTGATCATCGAGGGAGTCTTCCGCCAGCAATACGGCTCGTCGGGCCAGCCCTATGCGATCCCGCCCGAGCTGCGGGGCGGCCGCAATCTCGGCTTCATGTTTCTGCCGAACTACCGGGCTTGGGTGATTTTCGCCTCGCTGGCGGTGTGCCTGGCGACCTGGTTCACGATCGAGCGCACCCGGCTCGGCGCATATCTGCGGGCGGCGACCGAGAACCCGGTCCTGGTCCAGGCGTTCGGTATCAATGTGCCGCGGATGATCACCTTAACTTATGGTGCAGGGGTCGCACTGGCCGCACTCGCGGGGGTGATGGCGGCACCGATCTACCAGGTCAGCCCGCTAATGGGCAGCAACATCATTATCGTCGTCTTCGCCGTCGTCGTCATCGGCGGCATGGGCTCGATTCTCGGCGCGATCGTCAGCGGCTTTGCGCTGGGCCTCGTCGAGGGGTTGACCAAGGTTTTCTACCCGGAGGCATCAAACACCGTGATCTTCATTATCATGGCGCTGGTGCTGCTGGTCAAGCCGGCCGGGCTTTTTGGTCAGGCGCGCTGAGATGATGCAGGACGTCAGATGGGTGTGGATCGGAGCGGCGGTCCTGCTCGCCTTGGCGCTCGCCGCTCCGTGGTACGTCTACCCCGTCGTTGTAATGGAGGCGCTCTGCTTTGCTCTCTTCGCCTGCGCCTTCAACCTGTTGATCGGCTATGTCGGGCTCTTGTCCTTCGGCCATGCGGCGTTTTTCGGCAGCGCCGCCTACATCACTGCCCATGCCGTCAAGGTGTGGGGCTTGCCGCCCGAGCTCGGCATTCTCGCCGGCGTCGCCGTCGCCGCGATCCTCGGCACCGTCTTCGGCTGGCTAGCGATCCGCCGACAGGGCATCTACTTCGCGATGGTCACCTTGGCGCTCGCGCAGATGGTCTATTTCGTCGCGCTGCAGGTGCCGTTCACCCACGGTGAGGACGGCATCCAAGCCGTGCCGCGTGGCCGCCTCTTCAGCGTCATCGATCTCGATGACACCTTGGCGATGTATTACTTCGTGCTGGCTGTGTTTCTGCTCGGCTTCGCGCTCATCGTCAGAACGATCAACTCGCCTTTCGGCCAGGTGATCAAGGCGATCCGCGAAAACGAGCCGCGCGCCCTTTCGCTCGGCTATCACGCCGATCATTACAAGCTCGTCGTCTTCATCCTGTCCGCAGCCCTGTCCGGTCTCGCCGGGTCGGTGAAGTCGCTCGTCTTCCAGCTCGCTACGCTGACCGACGTCGAGTGGACGATGTCGGGCTGGGTCGTGCTGATGACCTTGGTCGGCGGGCTGGGAACGGTGCTCGGGCCGGTGGTCGGGGCGTTTTTTCTGGTGGCGATGCAGCACTACCTAGCCCAGCTCGGCTCCTGGGTAACAGTCGTTCAGGGCATCATCTTCGTCTTTTGCGTGCTGGTCTTCCGCCGCGGTATTGTCGGGGTCATCGCGACTTATGCCGTATCTCGCCGTGCGACGCAGGCGGAAGGGCCGCCCGCGGTCGGCGGTGCCGCTGCGCGCGGGGCGCCTTGAGGAGATAACACCATGCTGCTGCATGCCTGTGCCGCGATCGTCGCCGCATTGTCGCTGCTTGGCGGCACGGCCGCACATGCAGCCGAGCCGGAGGGCGAGCTGGCGCATCGGCTCGAGGCGATCGTGCGCATCCATGCCGATGTGCCGGCCGAGGCGCGGACCGCCGCCTATCTCGGCACGACGCGCGACGGCGCAGGCGCGGTGATCGACGATGGCGGCCTTATCGTGACCATCGGCTATCTGATCACCGAGGCGATGGGGGCCGAGGTGACCGCCGCAAACGGCAGAGTGAGCCGCGCGGATATTGTCGGCTTCGACATCGCCTCTGGGCTCGGTCTATTGCGTGCGGCCGAACCGTTGGGGGTGAAGCCGATGCCGATCGGATCGGCGCAAGAGCTGACTGAGAAGACCCCGGTGGTGGTCGCCGGCGCCGGCGGGCTGGAGGCGGCGCAGCCGGCGGTGGTGGTGTCGCGCCGAACCTTCGCCGGCTATTGGGAGTATCTGCTCGAAGACGCAATCTTCACTGCACCCCCGCACCCTGCTTGGAGCGGCGCCGCGTTGCTGGGGCCCGACGGCAAGCTCGCCGGGATCGGCTCCCTGATCGTCGGCGACGCCGCTGCCGGACTGCCGGGCAACATGTTCGTGCCGATCGAGCGGTTGCAGCCGGTAATGGGCGACCTCCTGGCACTCGGCCGCCCGGCGTCGCCGCCGCGCCCCTGGCTCGGGGTCAATTTGCGGGAGTCCGACGGCAAGCTCGTCGTCGGCCGCGTCGCCTTGGACGGGCCCGGCGATAGAGCCGGCGTTCGACACGGCGATCGGGTGACGGCGATCGATGGTACCCCGGTCACAGACCTCGCCGGTTTCTATCGCTCCCTATGGCAGCTTGGCGACGCCGGCATCTCGGTCAGAGTGAGCGTGTTCCGGCAAGGCCGGGAGCAGGAAATCGAAGTCAGGACGATCGATCGTTACCGCTATCTCAAGCTCGACACGACTTATTGAGCGCCCTGCGGCAGCTCTGCCCCCGACACCGCGTCGCCGGTCGGGGGGAGGCCGAGGCGGATAAGGCAGCTCAACAACTCGTCCACCTCGAACGGTTTGGCGAGGACATCGTTGGCGCCCAGGGACTGGGCCATCTCCAAGAAATCGATGTTGCGGATTCGACCGCCGCCGGAAATCGCGATGATCTTGACCCCGGGGCGCTCACGGCGAATTTGAATGATCGTATCGATGCCTTCCTGCTCGGGCATAATGATGTCGGTAATTACGACATCCGAGTGCTCCGCCCGGAGAACGGCCATGCCACGTCTGCCATCCGCGGCGGTGGCCACCTCGTACCCGGCGCTCAAAAGGGTTTTCGCGAGCGCGTACCGGACCAGATGGTCGTCATCGATCACCAGGATTTTCATGATTTCTCCGCCTGAGCCGTCCTGTCGGACTGCTTCTTAGAAAGGCTTTTCTTAGACGGACCGGGTTATGATGAAGTTAACGGGCGCGCGGCCGCGGTGGCAATCTCAGCGGAACAGGTTTGTCGCGCTCACGCGGCAGCGGGTTCGAGCGATGCTGCAACCGGCCCGAGTGCCGGAAAGAGAATGATGAACTCGGTTCCCCTGCCGGGCTCGCTGCCGACCTCGATCGACCCGCCATGGTTGGTGACGATGCCATGGACGACGGAAAGCCCGAGCCCGGTACCTTCGCCGACGGTCTTGGTTGTGAAGAAGGGCTCGAAAATCCGGTTTTTCGTCTCGGCGTCCATGCCGCACCCGGTATCAACAATCCGCAGGCGAATAAAATTGCCGGCCGGGGACGGCGATCCGATCGCGGCAGAGAGGCTGACGGTGACCGTCCCCATGCGGTCCCCGATGGCCTGTACGGCATTGGTGACCAGATTTACGACCACCTGCTGGATCTGGCTCGGGTCGGCGAGGATCAGCGGGACATCTTCGATCTGCTCATCGATAAGCACCGTCGCAGGGATCGTCGGCCGCAGCATTTGGAGGGCCTCGTGGGTGGTCGCGGCGAGGTCCACTCTGGCCCTTCCCACCTGCTGATGCCGGCTAAAGGCTAGAATGCGCCGAACCAGGTCGCGGCCGTGGCGACTCGCCTGCACGATCGTTTCGAGATCCTCGCGCTCGCCGCTTCCTATCGGCATCTTCCGCATCAATAGCTCCGAGAGCACTAGAATCGGCATCAGCGTGTTGTTGAGGTCATGCGCGATGCCCCCGGCGAGGGTGCCGAGCGCTTCGAGCTTCTGCGAATGAAACAGCTGACGCTCCAGCTGGCTTTGTCTTTCCTCGGCCGTCCGCGTTTCGGTCACGTCCCGGATCGTCCCGACGCGCCCGATGGCATTGCCTTCATGATCGAGTGCTAGTTCGAGTTCGACACGGATCCATTTGAGCGACCCGTCCGGACAGCGAATGCGGAACTGTAATGAAGGAGTCGGGAGCCCTCTTTCGGAAGCGGCCATCGAGGCTTCAAAGGTGGCGCGATCCTCCGGGTGGACGATCGCAAGCAGCTCTTCCCGGGTCGGGGGTGGCGTAATCGGGTCGCGCCCGTATATCCGGTAGGTTTCGTCGGACCAGAAGACGTCTCCGGTCCGTAGGTCACGCTCAAAGCTGCCGATCTTGGCGCGTCGCTGGGCGCGGTTTAGATTGTCCCTGCTACTTCGAAGCTGGTATTCGATGGCTTTCAGCTTGGTAATATCGATGTGCAGCTCGGCGCTGCCACCGTTCTCCATCCGCCTCTCGCAGACCATCACACAACGGCCGTCGGCGAGCAGCTGCTCGATCGGCGCCGATGGGTGATCGTGGGCCCGCATCCGATCGGCGAGCCACTCCGGCTCGCATCCGACGGCATCGGCATACCAGCCGGCATCGAGACTAGCCCACACAATTTCCTCGAACCGCGTTCCCGACACCATCAGTCGAGCGCTGTCCGGGTAGAGCCGTCGATGGGGATCGTTACACATGACAAAGCAATCGTCACGATCGTAGATGACGAACCCTTCCGAAATACTGTCGACCGCATCGCGTAAGGTTTGCTGCGCTGCGCGTAGTTGCCGCTCGACTTCTTGGCGAAGCGCAATATCGGCCTGAAGCCTGCTTTGTTCCTCGGCCACCGCGATCTCTTGCGCCGTGCGGCGGCCAATCTCGCGGATCAGAAAGCCAGCGAGGCCCGCGAGCAATATCGTCACCAGCCCGGCCATCGCAGCGATTATCATCGCGTTCGTACGAGACGCCCCAAGCGCCTCGGCGAGGTCCAAGCCGACGACGACGAGCAAGGGGTAGTCGGCGACGCGGCGATAGCTAAAGACCCGCGGGACGTTATCGATGGCGCTGGCCTTGACGAATGACCCCCCGCCGTTTGCGGGGACGCTCGACGGGACCACGTCGCTCAGAATCGTCTGGCCGATGCTGCTCAATCCGTCAGGGTTTTCCGCGGTAAAGCGTGCCCGGATGACACGGTCGAGCCCGACGATGGTGAGGGTGCCGTGCACACCCAGATCGATATGCGTGTGCAACGCGGCCAGGTTCGCCGGCGCGAGCGCCAACATGACGATGCCGAGCAAGGAGCCGTCATCGGCGTCGACGCGGCGAGTGAGGTTGATTGTTGTCTTGCCTTGGACACGGCCGATCACTGGCTTACCGATGAAAATTCCCGGGAACCGGCCGTCGAGATGAACGCGGACGTGCTCGCGGTCGCTGAGGTCGAGGAGCTGCGGCGCCGGGTCGAGGGTGGTCGAGACGAGCTTGCCGTCGGGCCCGATGATTGCCCCCTGGATTGTCGCACTCGAAAGCATCGGGATCTCGCGTGCCCAGTCATGAATATCGAACTCACCGCGTGCAGCGCGCATATGTTGCGCGGCGATCTCCATCGCGCCATTGACGCCGTCGAGGGTGTTGGTCACCTCGCCGGCAAAGGCGATCGCGAGATTTCGCCCCTCCGAACGGGTGCGATCCAGCGCTGCCTCTCTTGCGGCCATGATCGAGGCGCCGGCCATCACCCACATCGCCGCGATGATCATGATGCCGACGGCGATGATCTGACCCGTGATAATCCGGGCGCGGCGCCGCGGGTCTCTGGTGGGCGGGGTAAACATGCTCCGGTCTCTGGCCCCAATGGATCATTCGAGCACAGCGTCGTTAATAATCGGCTTAAGCGAGAACCGGGTTCGCTAGCATTGCTTGCCGGCGGCATGTTGGGCTTGGGGTTGCTCCGGCGACAGCGCCCAATCTAGAGATAATTCCCTAAGGCACCCCTCAGCTGCGCCATTTGAGCGTGCGCGGCTCGACCGGGTTCGCGAAGGGCCGGCCCTCGGCGCGGGCGCGGCGATATTCGCGCTTCAAGCGGTAGTACCATTTCGCTTGGGTATCGGCGTCGTCGATCAGGGTCAGCGGCGGATCGTAGCGCAGCCCCTGCTGCTGGCGCTCCATGATCGCGCCGTCCTGGTGCAGGAAGGCGCGCACATAATGTCGCAGAAAGGGCCTCAACGCGGTGAGCCAGGGTGCGGTCCAATAGACGCAATGGTTGATCTCGGTCACCCGCGAGTCGACGGGGGTGATCGCGGTCAGATTGCTGACGCGTTGGCGGCCGGCGCGGATCTGCTCGATCCTGATACTCGGCAGCCGGAAGATGATCTCGGTTTCCGGCGCGCCGCCGAGGAGTCGGTAGGCGCGCGAGTTCGCCGAGGGTTCATGACGGCTCATTGTGAAGCCGAAGGACGAGGGGGCAAAGGCCTTGGCCTTGGTCTGGATCGAATGGCGCGAACGCCACCACCAGGCGCGATGGACAAAGGGACCGTGTGCCGGGTCCATCAAGCCGACGACGGCGTGGTCGATCGACGCGGCGAAGCTGACGCTCTCGACGAGGTCGGGCGAGCTTCCCTCGAACCCTTCTACAACGGGGATTTCCGGCCCTGCGGCGGGGTCGTCGCCAAAAAACACCCAGAGGTTCCCTTGCATCTCGCGCACCGGGTAGCTGGGCACACGGATGCGGTCAGGGGTGAAGGCCTGACCCGGCACCAACGCCGGGATCGCCGTACAATGCCCGCCGGTATCGAAGCGCCAGCCGTGATAGCAGCACTCGACCTCACACCCGTCGAAGCGGCCGGCGGTGAGCGGCATGCCGCGATGCGGGCACAGGTCGCGCAATGCGAACGGCAAGCCGGCCGCGTCGCGGCCGATCAGGATCGGCTCACCGAGCATCACCTTTGCCAGCACCGTCCGGCGCGGCAAGCGGCAGCTCGGCACCGCGTAGTACCAAGCCTCGCGTAACGGCGCCGCAGCATCCGTTACGACCGACTGCTGTTCGGCGGTCACCGTGCGTTCGGCGTGGCCGATGGCACGGCCTTCGCAGCCGGCGTCGCGGGCTCATCGGGGCAATCCGGACGAGGCGCGGTTCCGCGACGTTCCGGCGGCACATGACAATTGTCGAGCCGCTGCTGGTCGGACGCCTTGTCCGATAGGCGCTCCTTCAATGTGTGCACCTCTTGCGCCAGCCCTTGGCCGAGCGGCACCATAATGGCCAGCGCAAGCATTACGATCCAGCGCGAGGCCGGCGTCTTTCCCACCTCACAGCGCCCTGCGAAGCGTCAGGTTGATGCGGCATCGGCCGGTGAGCGGATGCTCGCCATCGGCCAGCGGCGCGACGCCATGGTAGGTCAGGCGCGCCGGGCCACCCCAGACGACGACGTCTCCGTTCTGCAGCGGAATGCGCCGGGACCGGTCGCCACGGCTCAGGCCGCCGAACAGAAATACCGCCGGCAAGCCGAGCGAAACCGAGACGATCGGCGCTGTCAGATCGCATTCGTTTTCGTCACGATGCAGCGACAACTGGGTTCCGGGCATATATCGGTTGACCAGACAAGCGTCGGGCTCGAACCTGGCAAAGCCCGCGGCATCAGCTGCACCCATGGCCAACTCTCGGAACAATCCTGGGATCGGCGGCCAGGCGCGGCCGGTCATCGGGTCAGCGGCCTCGTAGCGATAGCCCCGGCGATCCGTCACCCAGCCGGCGCGGCCGCAATTGGTCATCGCAACCGACATCCGAAACCCGCCGGGCGTGATCATGTTGCGGAGCGGTGCCGCAACGGAAACGTTTTGCACCGCCGCCAGCAGGGCCGCCACCTCGCATCGGGCGAAGCCGCGCAGCACCACCGCGCCCTCGGTGAGCGGCTCTAGGCGTTCGCCCGACGAGACGCCCGCGAACAGATCGGCCGCCGCTGCGGCGGATTTCGCCGTCACCCGAGCGGGATCGCGCGCAGCGCCGCCGTATCCTGGCGCGCGCCGGCGAGCACGTAATTGACGTCGGTACCGGCGATCACGAAACGCGCGCCGAGGCGGATCAGCTCGCCCTGCAGCGCGACGTTGTGGCGGATGCCACCAACACCGAGCACCTTGCCGTGCGCCCAGCAGGCCTCCGCGACGCGTTCATAGGCGGCGCGCAGCCGGGGGTGGTCGACCTGCCCCGGAATACCGTAATCCGTGGTCAGATCGCCCGACCCGATCAGCAGCACATCGATCCCGGGCAGGGCCGCAATCGCCGCCGCGTTCTCGATGCCCTCGGCAGTTTCCAGCATGACGATCAGCGCGGTCTCGCTGTTGAGGCGGTCGTTCAGCTCGCCGAGCGGGGTTGCCTGATAGCCGAGCGCCGGGCCGAGCCCCATCACCGAGCGGCGGCCGAGCGGCGGAAAACGGCAATTGCGGATCACCGCCTCGGCCTCGGCGCGATTATCCACATGGGGAACGATGACGCCCTGCGCGCCGCCGTCGAGCACCCGGCTCGACCAGTGGGCGTCATGGCTCGGCACCCGCACCAGTGGGGTGATGCCGATGCCGAGTGCCGCGGCGCAGATCGTCGAGGTCGTCTCTATCGAATAGGGGCTGTGCTCCATATCGACATAGAGCGCATCGTACCCGCCAGCCTTGGCGACCATGGCAATGTCGACACTGCGCGCCAGGCGCAAATTCATGCACAGCACCAATTCGCCGGCGGCGAGCTTCCGCTTCATCGAATTGCCGGTGTCTTCGGCCATCAGCCTCTCCTTCGCCCCTCACCCCTCCCTCTCCCCGCTTGGGCGGGGAGAGGGAGGGGCCCGTCGCGTCAACAATGGGGAGAGAGTGAGGGGCAGCGATTGCTAGCCGCAGGCGACCGCGTAGAGGTCGCGCGCGCCCTCCGGCAGCCGGTGCTCGTACCAGCTGCGGCCGCCATCCTGGGTGCCGAACAGCTGGCCGAACCGCGAGACGCCGTAGACCTGGTTTGGGTCGCGGGGATGCACCGCCACCGCCATCATCGTCGCTTCGGCCTTGACCCCGTGATCAAACCGCTTCCAGGTCCGGCCGACATCGTCGGAGCGGTAGATCGACCCGTCGGTGCTGCGCGCCGCCGGGCTCAGGCACGCATACATGATCTTGGGGTCGTGCGGCGAGACGCGGATGTCGCGGCCGTAGGTCAGCGGCGAGAAGCGGTTGATCTCCATGTCCTGCCAGTGCTCGCCGCGGTCGTCGCTGCGGAAGAGGCCCATGCGGTTGGCGAGGAACACCGTGCCGGGCGCCGCCGCGCTGACCGCGAGCGCATGGCCGTCGAGCATCCCCTCGATCTCGGTCTGGCTGCCGATGCGGCTCCGGTATTTCGGCTCTTCGCAGAAGCGGATCAGATCCGCGGTGATGTCCTCCCAGGTCTCGCCACGGTTGCGGCTGCGCATCATGCCGTTGGCTTCGAGCGTCGCGTAGACGTCGTCTGGAGAATTGGGATCGACGGCGAGCCGCATGACCCGGCACGGAAAAGCCATGATGACCCGGTCGTGCGGCAGTCCGGGATCGGCCATCTTGCGCCAGTTGTCGCCGCCATCCTCGCTGCGGTAGACGCCGGGCGGTGTGGCGCCGGCATAGACGATGCGCGGGTCCTTAGGATGCAGGCTGATCGACCAGATGTCGGCGTCGGCATCGGGGAGGCGGAGCCGCTCCCAGCTCGTGCCGCGGTTGCTGCTGCGGTAGGCGCCCTTGGTGGTGCCGATATAGACGACATCGGGGTTGTCCGGATGAACCGTGATCGCATGCACCTGGGTGTCGTCCGGCAAGCCGTTGGTGAGATGCTCCCACCGGTCGTCGCCGACGGCCTGGCGGAAGAAGCCCCCCAACGTCCCCTCCATCGACCGCGCCGCGCCGGCGTAAACATGTGATGTAGCTGCCATCAA
The DNA here is from genome assembly GCA_035603555.1 of Allostellaceae bacterium. Lineage (GTDB taxonomy): Bacteria > Pseudomonadota > Alphaproteobacteria > ATCC43930 > CGMCC-115725 > AP-15. Next base: position 1,680 of record DATNKF010000327.1, on the reverse strand, counting down.
CTCCTCCCTCGCCTGGATTGCACCCGGGATCATACGCTTCTATTAGGGCTTGTCACACATGGATAAGGAGAGATCGATGAGCGGCACGGCGGCTACGGAGCGGCGCAGGCTCGGCAGGATCGGACCGGAAGTCTCGGCGATTGGCCTCGGCTGCATGTCGTTGTCCGGTGTCTACGGCAGCAGTGACGACGAGGCGGGGATTGCGCTGATCCACCGGGCGATAGAGCTCGGCGTCGACCACTTCGACAGCTCGGACATGTATGGCTGGGGTCAGAACGAGAAGCTTCTCGGCCAGGCGCTCAAAGGCCGGCGTGACGGGATCGTGCTCGCCAGCAAATTCGGCCAGACCCGCCAGCCCGGCGGCGCCAACGGCGTCGATGGCAGCCCTGCGTACATCGCCCAGGCCTGCGAGGCGAGCCTCAAGCGGCTCGGGGTCGAGACCATCGATCTCTACTATCAGCATCGCGTCGATCCGGCGGTGCCGGTCGAGGAGACGGTCGGCGCGATGGCCCGGCTGGTCGAGCAGGGCAAGGTGCGCTTTCTCGGCCTGTGCGAAGCCCGGCCGGAGCGCATCCGGCGCGCCCACGCGACCCACCCGCTCGCCGCGGTGCAGAGCGAATTCTCGCTGCTCTACCGCGAGGAGGCGACCGAGACGCGCGAGCTGACCCGCGATCTCGGCATCGCTTTTGTCGCCTATGCCCCGCTCGGCCGCAGCTTGCTCGCCGGGGCCGTTCCCGATTTCGCCCATCTCGACGCGGGCGACACCCGCGGCCGGCATCCCCGCTTTATGGGTGATAATTTCGCCAAGAACCGCACCCTCGTCGAGCGCCTTGAAGCGATCGCCGAGGACAAGGGCTGCACCCCGGCGCAGCTCGCCTTGGCTTGGCTCTTGACGCAAGGGCCCGACATCATCCCGATCCCCGGCACCAAGCGGATCACAAGGCTCGAAGAGAATCTCGGCGCGCTCGAGGTTCGGCTGACCCCGGCCGAGATCGACCGCATCTCCGCGGCGATCCCGATCGGCGCCGCCGCCGGCACCCGCTATCCCGAAGGCGGGATGCGGGGCGTGTACATTTGAGGCCGGCGCCTCCCTGAGAGCAGGGAGAAACCGCGATTGGACCGCGAGAATCGGCAGTAATACCCAGCATATCAAAAGGTTAAAAGCCAAGGCGCAACCTGCCGGCAGGGAGGCCATCGCCAGTCCTGAGGGAGGCAGCAGGGAGAATTTGGTGGGCATTTCGGAGCGCTCGGCGAATGGCCTGGTGGCTTATCATAGACGCACTTTGCATATTTAACAAAATAGCACGCCCCGGGTATAAATTCAATCCCGTGACCCTATGCCGTAGGACGGGTGAGACCGCGAGGACGCGCGGCAGGGCTATCGCAGATCGACGATCTCGATCCAATTGGGCTGCTGGCCCATCGGATATTGCTTGGCGACCGCGAGCGCGCCCGTTTGCGCGTCGATGCGGTAGACCGTCATCGCATTCGAATCGAGCCCGACCGACAGCAGGAAGCGGCCGCGCGGATCGATATTGAAGCCGCGCGGCGTCTCCTCGGTCGGGAAGTGGCCGATCGGCGACAGAGTGCCCTTCTCGGGGTCGACGCGATAGCCGGCGAGGGTGCTGGTCTTGCGTTCGCTGCCGTAGAGAAAGCGGCCGTCGGGTGTCACATGCTGGA
>DATNKF010000326.1:0-2170 GCA_035603555.1 Allostellaceae bacterium | reverse complement strand
TCCCGGAGATGCGGCAAAGGCTCAGGCCCCGGCCGCCGGTCCGATCCAGCCCTGGGGGCTGCCGCCTCTGCCGGCGGGGGTCGGGCCCGTGGAAAAATTCGCCGATGTCAGCGGCACGCCGCAGGGCCAGTTCCTCGAAGGCGGCTCGTTCGACGCCCAGGGCAATCTGTGGTTCGTCGCGATCGGCAGCGGCTGGGTGTCATACTTGACCCCCGAGGGCAAGCTCGTCCCGGTGTTCAACTGCAACCCGCCGCCTGAGCTGGGGCAGACCTGTGAGCCGCAGGGCACGCGCTGGCTCGACGGCAAGCTCTATTTAACCACCCGGCATCGGGGCATCCTGGTCTATGACCCGCAGACCAAAGAACTCAAGACGCTGGTCTATACCTATCGCAACCAGTTGTTCAAAGGGCCCAACGACCTCGATTTCGATGCCGAGGGCAATCTGTTCTTCACCGATCCTTGGGGAACCGGTCCGGGGCCGAACCTGACCGACCAAACCGGCGCCGTATACCAGTATTCGCGCGACGGCATGCTGCGCAAGGTAATGGACAGCGGCTTGTTCCCGAACGGGATCGCCGTGTCGCCGGAAAACACACTGCTGGCCGTCGGCGATTTCAGAGGCGGTCGAATCTGGTACAGCACCTTCCAAAACGGTCCGACAATGGGTTGCCCGCAATGCCCAAAGGATCCGTCGCATTCGACCTTCAGTTCCGTGAAGGCCGGAACCTTTTTCCCCGGCAATGGCGGCCCGGACGGCATGCACTACGACGTGCGCGGCAATTTGTGGACAGCAGTGGCCGGGCTTGGCGGCATCATCCAAAGCGATCGGCGCGGCATCATTCTCGGTTTCGTCCCGGTCCCGAACGACGACGCGGCAACGACCAACTTCGCCTTCGGCGGCCCCGACAATCAGTACATCTATCTGGAAGGGGCCACCTCGGGGACATTCTGGCGTTTCAAGGCGCCCTATCCCGGCCTGATCGGCCCCGGCGGTGTCCGCCTGCCGGCGCAGCCCTGACCCCGAGCGTGGTCGCCACGCGGAAACCGGCAGAACTGGGCCGCAAATATTGCTGGTGCCGTTCGCGATCACCCGATCCGGACCTCCTCGGCGAAGACCTCGTCGGGGGCGAATTGGGTTCGGTAATATTCCGCGAAGAGCCCATCGCGATGCAGCAATTCGGATAGGGTTCCCGCCTCGGCAATGGCGCCGTCGCGCAATACGACGATGCGGTCGCAGCGCCGCACCGTCGACAGGCGATGGGCGATGATAAAGGTGGTGCGCCCGGCCATCAGCCGCTCGATCCCGGCCATCACGAGAGCCTCGGTGGTGACATCGAGCGCCGAGGTCGGTTCGTCGAGGATCAGGATCGGCGCGTCGCGCAGCAGCGCGCGCGCGATGGTAATGCGCTGCTTTTCCCCCTCCGAGAGCGCCGACCCGGACTCACCCAAGATCGTGTCGTAGCCCTCCGGCAGCGAGGCGATCAGATCGTCGATCCGGGCCAATCGGGCTGCCCGTTCGATCGCCGCATTGTCGGCGCCCGGTCGGCCGTACGCGATGTTGTCGCGCAGTGAAAGGGGAAAGATCAGCGGGGGCTGCAGGACCATCGCGATCTGCTGGCGCAGCGATCGCAGCCGGCACTCGCGCACGTCGATCCCGTCGATCGTGACGCACCCCGCCGACGGATCGTAAAATCGCGGCAGCAGACCGAGGAGCGTCGATTTGCCTACTCCCGTCGGGCCGACAATGGCGACTTTGGTTCCGGCCGGCACTTTGAGGTCGATCCCCGTCAGGACCGGTGTGTCGGCGCGGTAGCTGAAGCTCACTCCGGACCAGACGACGTCACCGCGGGCTCCTTCCGCAGGAAAGCTTTTGGCACCCTCCTCGAGGTCGGCTTCGGTATCGAGGATCTCGAAAATCCGGCGGCCTCCCACTCTGGCCCCGGCGATGAGCCCCCAGCTTTGGGTGATCTGATTGATCGGCGCGTAGAGCTGAGCGAGGTAGGAGATGAAAACGATCAATTGCCCGATCGACAGCGTGCCCGACATCACCGCCCGTGCTCCGGCAAAGACGACAAGAGCGGTGCCGCCGGCAATCACCAGATTGACCGTTCCGGAATAGAGCGTCTGCCAGCTGTATAGTCGCAAAGTGGCCCGCAGGCTTGCGCGGCTC
>DATNKF010000325.1:0-2422 GCA_035603555.1 Allostellaceae bacterium | reverse complement strand
AAGCCCGACGCTCCCCGCCGCTCTTGCAGCCTTCAGGGGTCGGTCGGCTGTGCGCTGTGATCGACGCGTTCGGCGAGCTGCTCGTATTGCAGCGCTACTGCTCGTAAATGCTCCTTGACCGCGGCCGTGGTAGCTTCACTGGCGAGTTGCCGGATCCGCTCGGCGTGGCGGCGATAATATTCGGCCGGAAGCGGCGGTGTGGTTGGCGGATAGTCCATTGCTGCAGGTGCCGCCCGATCGGCCCCCGGCAAGCAGGGGGAGCCGCGTATCGGGCTCGTTCATACGTTCGTAAGCTATGCCATTCCTAAACTAGGCTTGCCGCAGATTGACCGCGGAAGTCTTGCCCTGATTACCGCGTTCCAGCTCAAAGCTAAGCCGCTGGCCTTCGCGCAAATTGCCAATGCCGGAGCGCTCGACCGCCGAGATGTGCACGAACACATCTTTCGATCCGTCCTCCGGCTGAATAAAGCCGTAGCCTTTTTGAGCGTTGAACCACTTCACGGTTCCAGTAGCCATTTTCGTCCTTGCATAATCGTAACTCGCCACTGCTCACGAGCGAGCGTTCGGGGTCATACCGCCACATCGAACGGGGAGCGGTCCGGCGCTCGATCGCGCTTGGGAAGGCAGGCCGAACCATGAAGAAGACGACAGGCGTTAAGATGGGCATTCGCCGCGGGTTCCGCAAGTATTAACGACCCGCGGCGGCGGCCTCGGGGGCTGCGGAAAGTCAGCTTCTCGGCCGTCTGGCCTTCCATCTCGCGCCGGCAGCGTCCGCGCAATCCCCTGCCCTACCGGGAACACGATGGTTCAGACAACGAAGCGCGCTTCGTTGTCTGAGCAGAGGAAGTTGCGGAACTCATCGAACCCTGTCTCTGTGCGAAATCCTATTGCCCTTATCATAATATCGCCCGATTGGCATTGCATGCTCCTCGCCGGTGGTGGCTGCCGCCGACGCGGGCCTGGGCGGGCTGATCAACCTACAGGAGCGATTTTGCTGCAGATTCGCTGTATATCTCGACATGCTCGATAACCAATGCAATTTATCGGTTTGCGCGATCGAGAATTTCGGCGCGGCGAAGGTAGCGGGAGAACCGGATGTACGACCTGGGGGTCATCACGGCCGACGAAAGCGCTCTGCCGGGTGAGGCTTATCTAAGCGACACGCCGGTGCTGGCGCCGCATGCCGGGACGCAGCCCGACTTGTTCCTGCGGTGGAACGCGATCCCGCTCGACGCCTCTGCCGTGGATGTCGTTGTCCATCTGCACGGTTTCTCGCAGCAGCGGGAGGCCATGCCGCTTGCCGAGAAGGTGCCGGGGAGCGGCCTCGATCTCTCTGGCCGGGAGCGTCCGACCCTCGCCCTGCTGCCGCGCGGCAATTGGCTGAGGTACACGTGGTACGACTTCCCTGCCTTGCTCGCGGGCGGCATCGACCGGCTGGTCGAGTATGGCCTCGCGCGATTTGCCGTGGCGGCGGGCCGGGACAACCTGGCGGTCGACCGGTTCATTCTCACGGCCCATTCGGGGGGCGGCATGCCGGCCATCGATGCGATCGCCGGAGCGCGCCGGCCGCCCGATGAATTCTATGTGTTCGACGGGCTCTACGGCAGGGACCCTGCCGGCGGCGACCCGATGCAAGGTCTCGAAACCATCGAGCGCTGGCTCGGCGAGCGTTTGCAACGCGAGCCGCAATCCCAGGGAGCGCTGCGGGTGATCTATATCGAGCAGCAGACCGGGCGATTTTCGCGTAAGGTCGCGGAGCTGATCTCGCGCCATCTGGCTGACCTCGAGCCGGCACAGGCGGAGCGGCTCCGGCGGCGCTACCGGGTCGAGGTCTCGCCGGTGCAACATTCGCAGATCGCCCGGCGCTGCCTGCCCGAGCTGCTGGCCGGGGCGGATGCGCAGTTCGATTGGCGGCGCTGAACAGGAGAGAGAACTATGACCTACGACTATATCCGAGTGGAGCCGCTGTCGACCGCACTCGGCGCCGAGATCTCGGGCGTCGATCTGGCGAAGCCGCCCGCGGAGCCGGTGCTGGCCGAGATCCGCCACGCCTTCGGCGAGCACGGCGTTATTTTCTTTCGCGACCAGCAACTGACACCCGAGCAACATCTCGCCTTCGCCCAGCGCTTTGGCGGCATCGACATCAATCGTTTCTTTGCTGCCATGCCCGGCTACCCGATGATCGCCGAGGTGCGCAAGGAGCCGGAGCAGCGCCGCAACATCGGCAATGGCTGGCACACCGACCACAGCTACGATCTGAAGCCGGCGAGGGCTCGATGCTCTATGCCCGCGAGGTGCCGACGACCGGCGGCGACACGTTGTTCGCCAGCATGTATGCCGCCTATGAGGCGCTTTCAGAGGGGCTAAAGGCGACCCTCGATGGACTGCGGGCGCTACATTCAAGCCGCCATGTGTTCGGTTT
>DATNKF010000324.1:0-4660 GCA_035603555.1 Allostellaceae bacterium | reverse complement strand
ACCCTACCCGGCGTCATGACGGCGGGAGCGGCGCAGACGCTGTTGAAGACGGCCGATCTCGTCCCGGAAGGCCGCGTCGTGCTAGCGGGGCAGGGGCCGCTTCTCTACCTCGTCGCAACGCAGCTCGTGCGCGCCGGAGCGTTGCCGGTGGCGATCTTGGAGACCGCACCGCTCGATAACTATCTCGACGCTGCGCGCTACCTCGGCAGCTTATGGCCAGGTCGTCGGTTGCTGAGGAGGGGATTGGGATGGGTTGCGGCGATCAAGCGCGCCGGCGTGCCGATTCGGCGCGGCGTGCGTGGGATCAGGGCGGTCGGGCGGCGGACGGTCGATCGCATCGATTGGGAGGGCGGCGAGCTGGCCACCAATTACCTGCTGCTGCATGAAGGGGTGATCCCGAACATCCAGATCAGCCTCGCCTTGCAACTGCGGCATGAATGGGACGAGACCCAGCTCTGCTGGCGGCCTGCGCTCGATGCGTGGGGCCAGACGAGCCTCCCGAATATCGCGGTCGCCGGCGACGGCGGAGGGATCGCGGGTGCGGAGGCTGCGGTGCTGACGGGACGGCTCGCGGCACTCGATGCCGCATTGTGGCTCGGCCATATCGGCGAAGCCGAGCGCGACGCCCGGGCACGACCGATCCGCGCCGCACTCGCCCGCGAGCGGGCGTTGCGGCCTTTTCTCGACCGCCTTTATCGGCCGTCGCGCGCGGTCATGGTCCCGGCCGAGGACGAGATCATCGCGTGCCGCTGCGAGGAGGTGTCAGTCGGTCAGATCCGCCGTGCCGCGCGGCTCGGGGCGACCGGCCCGAACCAGCTCAAGGCCTTCACGCGCTGCGGGATGGGGCCATGCCAAGGCCGGATCTGCGGCCCGGTCGTCGCGGCGATCATCGCCGATGTCCACGGCAAGCCGATCGCCGAGATCGGCACCTATCGGCCGCGCGCCCCGTTCAAGCCGATCACCGTCGGCGCCCTCGCCGATCTCGAGATCCCCGACCTCGCTTCGGGAATAAAGAGCGAAACGCCCAGTTAGGGCCTGATCTCCTCGGGTCCGCTCTGTTCGGCGGTTCGGGAAGCGATCCGACACCAGTCCTCGCGCCGGTTGAAGGGCGAGGAGAGGGCGAGCCGCTCGCGCCAGTGGGTAGCGTAGGCGAGGCCGACCACCGGCGAGGCGACGAGGTTCAGATCCTCCGAATTGCGGGCGGCACCCGCAGTCCAGTTATACGAGCCCATCAGGGTTACGCTGCTGTCGATGACCATCGTCTTGACGTGCGCAATCCGGGCGGCATGATCGATCCAGATCGGTATACCGGCGCGTGCCAGCGGATCGATGCCACTGTTGCGCTGGCATGGCGCCGTCCTGTCGGCGACCAACCTCACGTCGACACCGCGTCCTTTGGCGCCGAGCAGCGCCTCGACGATGCCCGACCCGGTGGTCAGATTATAGGCGCCGACGAGGATCTCGTGCCGTGCACGGTCAATCGCGCGGATGGCAAACGCCGCGCAATCATTCTCCGGGGCGAAGCATGTCGCGATCGTCGCCGGGGTCGATGACAGGTCGACGACCGGCAAGGCCAACCCGACACCGAGCAAGAGAACGACGTGTCCAAAAGGCACGTTAAGGATGTATCATTAAGCCTTTCAATTGTCAAGATAATGAATCTTAGCCTGCGACGATCAATTGGCGCGACGCGCTCGATATACCGAAGGCTCAGCGCGGCACCACCCTGCGGTACAGGTGCCAGGTGGCGTGCCCGAGCACCGGCAGCACGATGATTAGACCGAGGAAGAATGGAATCGACCCAACCAGCAGGCCTGCCGCGACGACCAACCCCCATAAGGCCATCGGGACCGGGTTTACCGTCACGGCTCGCACGGATGTCAGCACCGCCGCGCCGAGCCCCACATCCCGGTCGAGCAACAGTGGAAAAGACACGACGCTGATCAGCAGCACCAGCAGGGCGAAAAGAAAGCCGACGCTCATCCCCACGGCAATCATCGCCCAGCCCGCGCTGGTGGTGAAGATGTCGCGAACGAACGAGCCGAAAGAGGCAGGGGGCTCCGGGCCAAGGGTTATCTCGTAGATCGACTCGGCGGCGACCAGCCAGAACAGGAAGATCGCGACCAACAGCAGGCCGAGCACGACAATCGCGCCAAATGAACGCGAGCGGATGACCCCAAATGCGTCGGGCCAAGCCACATCGCCATATTCGCGGCGGCGGCTCATTTCGTAGAGACCCAACGCCGCGAACGGGCCGACGAGTGCGAACCCGGAGGCGAGCGGGAAGAGCAGCGGCAGCATGCCATAGCCAAATGCCAGCCGTGCCAGCACAAGCCCGATTACCGGGTAGATGACGCAGAGGAAAATGACGTCGGTTCGGTAAGCCCCGAAGTCATCGAAACCTCGGGCGAGAGCCTCCTTGAGGTCGTCGACCCCGATGCCGTGAACCTCCGGGAGCACGGCCTCCAGATTCTGTTCGGTCCCGATCCCGGCGCGGCTCGCCGAGCCGATGGCCCAGCCCGCGAGCTTGAACTGGTCGGTCGCCCACTCGATGGGGTTTCGGATCGTCATGGCCTATCCTCCCGAACCGCTGGGTTCGAGGGCCGCGAGCTACCCGTGGCAGCACATCCGGTCCGGCCGCCGGTCACGAGCAATCCGCGACCCGCCATGGTTTCAGCATGCCATGATTCTTGGCTTTTGTCGCTCCCTTTCCCGACGCGATCGGGTCGTCACCTGCAGTACGAATACCGAGACAATCTTGCATAGCTGAGCTACACTCGGCGCAAGGCTAAAAAAAGAAGCGTCTGGGACGGTTAGAGGGCCGGGGCGCGCCGGTTGAAGCAGCGCCGGGCCATGCCCGCGGGCATGGTCAGCGCCGCACCGGCGCGCCGCTCTCGTCGGCCTTCCCGCTTTTTCAGGAGGGAGGCATCCTCGCCAAGTTGTGCGACAAAGTGGCGGTCATGTATGCCGGCAAGATCGTCGAGCATGGTACGGTCCGCGATCTGTTCCGGACTGTAAAGCCCGCACACTCAGGCGCTGTTCGCCGCGGCCCTACTCCCGCATCCCGATGAAAGACGTGAAAAGCTGAAGATCAGCGGCGAGGTCCCGAGCGCGCTCGATCCGCCCTCGGGCTGCCGCTTTCATCCGCGGTGTCCGCATGCTATGCCGCAATCCGGGCACGAGGCGCCGATCTGGAAGGAAGTAGCCCCGCAGCACATGGTCGCCTGCCATCTTTACTGATGTACGGCGGCAAGAGGATTCGATGCACGAGCACGAGTTGCAAATTCTGATAACCGCGGTGAAGGCGGGTCGAACGTCACGTCGCGCCTTCGTACGCAAGATTGTCGGCCTGGGTCTGACGGCGCCGTTCGCGACCCAGCTTCTCGCCCAGGCCGGTTTGGCACAAGCGCCGACCAACGCCGAGTATAAACCAACCAAGGCCGGCGGCGGCGGGTCGCTCAAGATGCTGTTCTGGCAGGCCGCGACCTTGCTCAATCCGCATTTCGCCGTCGGCACGAAGGACCAGGAAGGCTCTCGCATTTTCTACGAGCCGCTCGCGGCCTGGGATCCCGAGGGTAATTTGGTGCCGGTGCTCGCCGCCGAGATCCCGGACCTCGAAAACGGCGGGCTCGCCCCCGACGGCATGTCGGTGACCTGGAAGCTCAGAAAGGACGTGTCTTGGCATGACGGGCGGCCGTTCAGCGCCGATGACGTCGTATTCAATTGGGAATATGCCGCCGACCCGGCGACCGCAGCCACGACCATCGGCAGCTACAAGGATCTGAAGGTCGAAAAGCTCGATCCTTCAAGCGTACGTGTCCGCTTCGACAAGCCTACGCCGTTCTGGGCGGATGCTTTTGTCGGCCAGCGCGGCATGATCATCCCGAAGCACCTCTTCGAACGTTTCAAGGGAGCCAACTCGCGCGACGCGCCGGCCAATCTCAAACCGATTGGCACCGGCCCCTATCGGTTCCTCGATTTCAAACCGGGCGACCTGGTCAAGGGCGAGCGCAATGCCGCCTATTACCTGCCGAAGCGGCCCTATTTCGACACCATCGAGATGAAGGGTGGCGGCGACGCGGTATCGGCGGCGCGCGCGGTCATTCAAACCGGCGAATACGACTATGCGTGGAACATGCAGGTCGAGGACGAGATCCTCCTCCGCCTGGAAAGCGGCGGCAGCGCCAGGGGCCGCGTCGAGATCGTTCAAGGCGGCAATATCGAACACATCGAGCTCAACAACACCGATCCTTGGACCGAGGTCGATGGCGAGCGCTCGAGTCTCAAGACCAAGCATCCATTGTTCAGTGATCGCGCGGTGCGCCGGGCGCTCAGTCTGCTCGTCGATCGCGCTTCGGTGGAGGCCCACATTTACGGGCGCACCGGCGTCGCGACCGGAAATTTTGTCAACAATCCGCAACGCTTTGCGTCGAAGAACACGAAGTGGGAATTCGATATCGGCAAGGCGAACAAATTGCTGGACGAGGCGGGCTGGCAGCGGGGAGCGGACGGTGTCCGCGCCAAGGACGGGAAGAAGCTGAAGCTGGTCTTTCAGACCTCGATCAACGCACCGCGCCAGAAAACCCAGGCGATCGTCAAGCAGGCTTGCCAGAAAGCAGGCATCGATGTCGAGCTGAAGTCGGTTACGTCTTCGGTTTAT